>NZ_JBAPKY010000079.1:0-11400 GCF_037083785.1 Roseovarius sp. D22-M7 | reverse complement strand
CCGTCCCGCGCATCGTCATCCCCCTACATGCCGTGCAAAGGGTGAATCACGTTCTCAAATCCATGTCGAGGCGGGGTTTTTCAGCAGCCTGCTAATGCGATTGCCCTGCCTTCTGGCCATGGTCAAAACCGGCGCGCGTCCGAGTGAGTTGGCGGCACTGACCGCCGATCAGATCAGGCTGACGGCCAACGTGCCGCATGTGTCGATCGAGCCGGTCGGGCGCCAACTGAAAAGTGCCAACGCGCGGCGCGTCATTCCACTATGCGGCGTCAGCCGTGAGGCCATGCGCGAATTTCCGGACGGCTTCCCCCGCTATCGCAGAAGCGCCGCCAGCCTGTCCGCGACGGTCAACAAGTATCTCCGCGGGGCTGGCCTGCTCGAAACATCAGGGCACACGCTCTACGGCCTGCGCCACAGCTTCGAGGATCGGATGCTTGCTGCTGGTGTTGACGAACGGATCAGGCGCGATCTCATGGGCCACGCGCTGAACCGTGAGCGTTACGGCAAGGGCGCAAGCCTGCTGAACCTGCAAGCGCTGATTCAGGAGACCGCCCTGTGACGGGCCGCGACGGCGCGTGCGCGGCTGATCGCGTCGCCCTTGACCTCCACTGCTGCGATTTCCCGCTCGATGCGTTCAAAGATCGGCAGGCACACCGGGTCATGCAGCACGAGGACTGCGACCTTGGCGTAGGCCGATTGCAAGGATTTCAGATCAACTGTCATGCCATGGTTATAGCGGCGAGCGTTTGGAACGATGCAGATTTTTGAAACGGCCTACTTGCGTATCATTTTTGAAACATTTCTCGGATGAGGCAACACGGCNAGCGTTTGGAACGATGCAGATTTTTGAAACGGCCTACTTGCGTATCATTTTTGAAACATTTCTCGGATGAGGCAACACGGCTTCTCACCTTGTTTGTCGCGCGGCATACTGTCGGAAGGACGTCGAGCGTGCTTACAGACGCACCGACATGTTGGATCGGCGGCGTGAGATGATGGAGAACCGGGCCAACTACGTTCTCGGGCGAGGTGCCGAAAGCTGAAGTCGCTCCATAGTCCGGCAGTTCTTTGGTCACGTAGCCGCAGTCCCCCGGACCGGGACCGAGCGCGCAGGTGCCTATGCCCAATGTTAGACCAGCATCCACGCCAGCGCGATCACCGGCACGACGACCACCGTCGGGCCGAACGATCCGCATATAAGTGATCGCTGAAAGGCCGATCAGCCTCAATCACAACCCCAAGGAATCTCGTGATGAACGAGGGACGACCGGGGGTGCAGGTCACTGCCATACGGATGATTTCCCGGCTGGTCTTGAAGTACTTCAAAGGATCGCGTTTCGTCATCCGAGAAGGGTATGGCGGCGCCAAACTCGCCCCCAAGCCACTTTCTTTTGACAGCGCCGTTTGCTCCTTCACAATTTCCGGGTATCCTCTCGTAATCGGTTCATCAGTCCGCCTGCCCGCACGATCGCGGCTTCGCGTGGGCTGAGGCAAAGTTGAAGACGCAGCTCGTCGCCGTCCTTCACTCGTGCGGCCGGCGCTGTTCCGGTATCAAGTGCCTCGTGCAATCCGTCTAGCAAGACGACGCTGCCCGCCGCAGGTTGCTCCTGATCGGCTTCGAGCCGCAGCGGAACGACCCCGTAATTCACCAGGTTCGCGAGATGGATGCGCGAAAAGGACTTGGCAACAACTGCGCGGAGGCCCAGGTGGCGTGGTGCGACGGCGGCATGCTCCCGGCTTGATCCTTGCCCATAATTCTCGCCCGCGGTCACAGCGTGGTTTCCGGTTTCGCGGGCACGGGCCGCATGCTCTTCGTCCACCACCCGGAACGCGAACTCCGAGATCTGCTGGACGCTGCTGCGGAAGGGCAGAACTTCGGCACCGGCGGGCATGATCTCGTCGGTGGAAATGTCATCTCCCATGGACAAAAGGACCGGCAATTCCAGACAATCCGGCACCGCTTCGAACTCGGGCATCGGATCTATGCCCGGCCCCTTTATTATCTGTGTCGCAACAGCGTCCTCCTGCGCCAGCGGCTCAAGGAATTGGCCCGGATCGTGCAGCGCAGGTGGCGCCGCGATCGTCGGATAATGCATCTCCATCTCCCGCGGGTCCGAGATCCTGCCGGTCAGGGCCGAGGCGGCGGCCGTCTCAGGACTGCAGAGAAACACGCTGTCTTCGGGGGTGCCAGAACGGTCTGGGAAATTCCGTGGCACCGTACGCAGGCTGTTGCGGCCAATGGCCGGGGCCTGCCCCATGCCGATACAGCCATTGCAGCCCGCCTGATGCAGCCGCGCCCCTGACGCGATCAGTTTTGCCAAATGGCCGGTGCGGGTCAACTTGCCCAGAACATCCCGTGAAGTCGGGTTGATGTCCAGCGATACGCCATTGGCGATCCGGCGGCCTTCCACCATTTCGGCAACCACGGCGAAATCGCGGAAGCCCGGATTCGCCGAGGATCCGATATATGACTGGGCGATGTCCTCGCCGGCGACCTCGCGCACGGGCACGACATTGCCGGGGCTTGACGGCTTCGCGATAAGCGGCTCGAGCCTTGACAGGTCGATCTCTCCGGTCAGGTCGTAGTCCGCGTCGTCGTCGCTCACAATCTCTTGCCACGTCTCGGCCCGTTCGTTTCGCTCGAGATAGCCCCTGACTGTCGCGTCAGCGGGAAAGACTGTGGTCGTGGCACCCAGCTCCGTGCCCATGTTCGCGATGACATGACGATCCATCGCGCCAAGCTCGTCTAGCCCAGGTCCGTGATATTCGATGATGCGACCGGCGCCGCCCGACACCCCGTGACGACGTAGCATTTCGAGCACGACGTCCTTGGCGCTGACCCAGTCGGGCAGCTTTCCGGTCAGGCGCACGCCCCAGACTTCGGGCATCGTCATCCGGAACGGCTGTCCCGCCATTGCGACGGCCACGTCGAGGCCGCCCGCCCCAATGGCAAGCATGCCAAGGGCGCCGGCCGCCGGCGTGTGGCTGTCCGATCCCAGAAGAGACGCGCCCGGCCGGCCGAAATACGCCATGTGCAGCGGATGGCTGACGCCGTTCCCGGCGCGGCTGAACCACACCCCGTAACGGCGGCACGCGGTTTCAAGAAAGAGGTGATCGTCGGCATTGCGATTGTCGGTCTGCAGGAGATTGTGGTCGACATATTGCACCGAGACCTCGGTCGCCACGCGCTCGGGATCAAGCTGTTCTAGCGCCAGCATGACCAGCGTGCCGGTCGCATCCTGGGTCAGGGTCTGGTCAATACGGAGTGCGATCGGCTCGCCGGGCGTCATGTCGCCCTCTACCAGATGTCTTTCGATCAGTTTCTGAGTCACATTCGGCATTGGACTTCCTCCTTATCGCGGTGCAACGGCGCGGTCCGGTTCGGGGCCTCCAAGATCCTTGCCAGTCCGGATGAAAGGCAGGCTTGACGGCGGCTCGGGCGGCATGATCGTGTCGCTCGCCGCGCTAGTCATACGCATGGCTGGCGGTCCGGCCGCGCCCATGCCCGAAGAGATCGCCAACCGTTCGGCGCCCGTGATCACGTCGACAGCTGTGTCGAACGAGGCAGCATAGGGGTGCGACACGCCAAGGGTCAGGCTCAGACGGTCAGGCGGGCGCGGGGCAGAGACTTTCCGACCCGTGAGATCGGTCGGGATGTACACATGCGGACCCGGTCCAAGATATTGCAGCCTTGCAGCATTCCAGCATGTTTCCCTGCTGCTGCGGGGGGTCCATGACGGATCGGGACCAGACGCGGCCATCGTTGAACAACCCTGAGGCTTTCGCGAGCATGTGCTGTCGCTCTTCGCGCACACCAACCGGGGCTCTTGATATTGCATGCTTCACGACACCCATCTTTGCTGCGGCGATGACAGGATCCGGTCAATCTCGGTCAGATTATTGTAACTGGCCGAACCGTGACGCATTTAACGTACGTTAATGTGGAATGCAGTCTCAGGACGAAAACCTACCAAGCGCGATCCGGGAAAAATTCCGGTAGGAAAGGACCCGATATGTCTGCTGGATTGAAAACCCTGACCCGGCCGATTCATCGCTGGGCAAAGTCGGCTCTTCCGACGCTCTCCGAAACGGAAAGCGAGGCCCTCAATGCCGGGGACGTCTGGTGGGAGGCCGAAATCTTCTCGGGCAACCCGGACTGGTCGCGGCTTCTGGCGGTTCCCAAGCCGGAACTCAGCGAGGCCGAACGCGCGTTCATCGACGGGCCATGCCGAGAATTGTGCGAGATGATCGACGACTGGAAGATCAGTCACCAGAGCGCCGATCTGCCGCCCGAAGCCTGGGCCTTCCTGAAGCGAGAGAAGTTCTTCGGGATGATCATTCCCGAAAGCCATGGCGGGCTGGGCTTTACCGCCTTCGGGCACTCCGAAATCATCCGCTATATCTCGACGCGGTCGGTGGCCACGGCCGTCACGGTGATGGTCCCGAACTCGCTCGGACCCGGAGAGCTTCTGCTGCAATTCGGCACCGAGGCGCAACGGAACCATTGGCTGCCACGGCTTGCCGACGGGCGCGAAATGCCGGCCTTCGCGCTGACCAGCGAGGAGGCGGGGTCGGATGCCGCATCGATGGTCGATAGCGGTGTCGTGTGCAAGGGGCACTGGAACGGCAAGGAGGTCACAGGCATCCGGCTGAACTGGGCCAAGCGCTACATCACGCTGTCGCCGGTCTGCACGGTGCTTGGTCTCGCCTTCAGGATGACCGATCCCGAGGGGCTTCTGGACGGAGACGAGGAGATCGGCATCACCTGTGCGCTGGTGCCGACCGACCTGCCCGGGGTCCAGACCGGACACCGTCACATCCCCGCCGGCACAATGTTCCACAATGGTCCGACGACCGGCAAAGACGTGTTCATTCCGCTCGATCACATCATCGGTGGCGAGGCTTATGCCGGGCGCGGCTGGATGATGCTCATGAGCGCACTGGCGGCGGGACGCGGGATATCGCTGCCGTCGCTGTCTGCCGCCGCCACGGCGATGGCCGCTTGCACGACCGGGGCCTATTCGCGGATCCGCCAGCAATTCGGCACACCCATCGGCAAATTCGGCGGCGTCCAGGAGCCCTTGGCACGGCTGGCAGCAAATGCCTATGCGCTCGATGCCGCGCGACGGCTCACCTGCGCAGGTCTTGACGAGGGGCGCAATCTTGCCGTGATCTCGGGCATCATGAAGGCGCATGCGACCTACCGGATGCGCGACGCCATAAATGACGCGATGGACGTGCATTCCGGCAAGGCCGTCATCGACGGCCCGCTCAATTACCTGTCGCCCATATACCGCGCCGTGCCCATCGGGATCACCGTGGAAGGCGCGAACATCCTGACGCGCAACCTCATCATTTTCGGCCAGGGCGCGATCCGGGCGCATCCCCATATTCTCGATGAGATGCAGGCGCTTCAAATCGAAGACGAAGTAGAATCGCTGTCGGCCTTTCACATCGCGTTCTGGTCGCATGTCCGCCACTCGGTGAAAACGCTCTTTCGCGCCTGCGGCCGGGCCTGGACCGGCGGACGGTTCGCACCGGCCCCCGCCGCGGGTGCCGTCACGCCGATCTACTGCCAGATGTCCCGCTGGGCCGCAGCCTTCGCGCTTGTCTCGGACGCGGCGTTCCTGATCCTTGGCGGCGACCTGAAACGGCGCGAGATGATCTCGGCCCGGCTGGGCGACGTGATGTCGGAGCTTTACATCCTTTCAGGTGTCTTGAAACGCTGGGAGGACGAAGGCCGGCAGCGGGCCGATCTGCCGTTGGTAGAGTACGCGGCGGCAGACGCCTTCCGGACGATCTCGAAGAGCCTGGATGAAGTGCTGGCGAATTTCCCGGCCCGCGGCATATCAATGGTGCTGCGCGCGCTGATCCGCCCGGCCACGCGTCGCGGTCCGACAGATACCCTGACCGAAGCCTGCGCCGGGCTGATCTACACCCCCTCGGAGACGCGCGAGCGCATCGCCGGGGGCCTCTTCACCGGGTGCCGGGGCGAAGGTGTGGACCTGCTTTTGAATGCCTACGCACTTGTCTGTGAAAACGAGACATTGATGAAAGCGCTCGTGAAGGCGGGCAAGACCGTCGATGAGGGCCTTGAAGACGGCACGATCACAGAGGCACAGGCGGACGCCCTTCGCAAGACGCAGGCGGCCGTGGCCGACGTCGTTCGCGTCGACGCGTTTTCGCCAGAGGAAATCCACGCGCTTTTCCCGGGGGCGCAGTCTGACGTAAAAAAGGAAGCCGCCCAATGAGCCGTCCTGTCTATCTCGTCGATGGCGCGCGCACGCCGTTCCTGAAAGCCCGGACCGGACCCGGCCCCTTCACCCCCGTGGATCTGGCCGTGCAGTGTGGCAGGCCGTTGCTGGCGCGTCAGCCTTTCGGGGCCGAGGCGATCGACCTCGTCATCTTGGGCTGCGTCAACGTCATCCCGGACGAGATGAACCCCGCCCGCATCGCGGCGTTGCGCCTCGGGCTGGGCGAGACGCAGGTCGCCTTCACCGTGCAGATCAATTGCGGCTCCGGCATGCAATCGATCGACACGGCCTGTCGCTATGTGCGCGACGGCTCGCACGAGATGATCCTCGCGGGCGGGGCCGAGGCGCTCAGCCATGCGCCGCTGGTCTTCCGCAAGGCGGCGGTGGACTGGTATGCGGGCCTCGGCCGGACCGGCGGCCCCGTCGATATCGCCAGGCACATGAGCGCTGTGCGCCCCGATTTCCTGAAGCCGATCATCGGGCTCGAACGCGGTCTGACCGATCCGATCACGGACCTCAACATGGGCCAGACGGCCGAGATTCTGGCGCATCATTTCGATATCACGCGCGGCGCCGCCGACGCATACGCCGTCGAAAGCCACCACCGTCTGGCCCGCGCGCAGGACGCGGACGTGCTGTCGGATGAAGTCATGCCGGCCTTCGATCGCGACTGTACGGTCTTTGAGGCCGATGACGGGGTCCGGCGCGACTCCAGCAGCGAAAAACTCGCCGGGTTGACGCCCGTCTTCGAGCCGCCCTACGGCAAGGTGACGCCCGGGAATTCCTCGCAGATCACCGATGGGGCCTCGTGGGTGCTGGTCGCCTCGGAAACGGCTGTCGAACGCCACGGGCTATCCCCGCTTGCCCGGATAGCGGACGCCGAGTGGTCCGCACTCGACCCGTCGATCATGGGGCTCGGGCCGGTCCTGTCGTCCACCGCGATCCTGCAAAGACAGAAGCTTGCGCGCGAGGATATAGGATTGTGGGAGATCAACGAGGCCTTCGCGGCACAGGTGCTGGCCTGCCTCGCTGCGTGGAAAGACGAGGCGTTCTGTCGTGACGTTCTGGGCCTGGAGGCCGCCTTTGGCGAGATCGCGCGCGACCGGCTGAATGTCGATGGCGGGGCCGTCTCGCTTGGCCATCCTGTCGGCACCAGCGGCAACCGGATCGTCCTGCATCTGGCCAATGCCATGCGCCGCAAGGGCGCAACGCGGGGCATCGCGACGGAATGCATCGGCGGCGGACAGGGCGGCGCAATGTTGCTGGAGGCGGCATGACCAACACCCCCGTTCTGAACCATCTGTCAGGCACTGGGCTGGAACTGGGCCCCGCCCGCGATGCCATGCAGGACGGCCCATGGCGCTGCGCAACCGACGATGACGGCATCACATGGCTGATCCTCGATCTGCCCGACAGCGGCGCCAACACGATATCGAACGCCGTGATCGAGGGGCTGCGCAACCATCTGTCGGCCCTGGAAAAGGACACGCCCGGGGCAGTGGTGATCCGCTCATCCAAAACCGCCGGCTTTGCCGCCGGGGCCGATATCTCCGAGATCGAGGACTTGCTAGAACATGGCAAGGTGCCCGAGGCGCTGCGCGCGGGGCATCACGTACTTGACCGCCTAGAGGCGCTGCCCTGCCCGACGATCGCGGTGGTTCACGGCGCGGCGCTCGGCGCGGGGTTCGAGCTTGCACTGGCCTGCGATTATCGGCTGGCCGTGGACGGCGCGAGCTTCGGCTTTCCCGAAGTCCAGCTGGGCCTGCATCCCGGGCTTGGCGGGACATTCCGGCTGACAAGGCTGATCGACCCGACAGAGGCGATGAGGCTGATGCTCACCGGAAAATCGGCGCATACCGGCAAAGCCAAGCGCCTCGGCATCGCCGACGCCGTGGTCGAGGAACGTCACGTGCGGGGCGCCGCCGGGGCGGCGGTCCGGGGCGAGCTTGAGCAGGCCGGCTCCGGGCTGAAGGCCAGGGCGCTCTCGCTGCGTCCCGCGCGCCTCTATTCGGCGCGTGAGATGCGCGCGAAGACCGCCGAGAAGGCCCGCCAGGACCATTACCCCGCCCCCTACCGGCTCATCGACCTTTGGGAAAGGCATGGCGGCGATTCGGCCGCGATGCAAACCGCCGAGATCGAGAGTTTTGCGGAACTTCTGAAAACCGACACAGCGACGAACCTGCGCCGCGTGTTTTTCCTGCGCCAGACCCTGAAACAGGCGGCCCGCGGCGCTCATGACATCGCGCGGCTTCACGTGGTCGGTGCAGGCATGATGGGGGCCGATATCGCGGCCTGGACGGCGGTGCGGGGTCTTTCGGTGACGCTGGAAGACATCGACACCGCCGCGCTCGGTGCCGCCGTTTCACGCACCGTCGAGATCGCGAAAGAGGCGCATCTTTCCGATCGGCAGGTGCGTGATGCGGTCGACCGGATGATGCCCGACCCGAAGGGATACGGCGCGGCCAAGGCCGATCTGGTGATCGAGGCCGTGCCGGAGGATGGCGGGCTGAAGGCGAAGATTTACCACGGTCTTGAAGAGCGCATGAAAACCGACGCGATCCTTGCGACGAACACGTCCAGCCTGTCGGTGGTCGGTTTGGCGGGGCAAGTAGCGCGGCCGGAGCGGTTCGCGGGTCTTCACTTCTTCAATCCCGTGGCCAGAATGCAACTCGTCGAGGTGGTGGGGCAGCCGCGGACCGATACGCACGTGCTGGACCGCCTCGCCGCGTTCTGCGGCAGCCTGGACAAGCTGCCGGCGCGTGTTTCCGATTATCCCGGCTTTCTCGTGAACCGCGCCCTGACACCCTATCTGCTCGAGGCGATGTCGTTGATCGACGAAGGGGTCTCACCGGCCAGCATCGACAAGGCGGCCGAAGAGTTCGGGTTTCCGATGGGGCCGGTCGAACTTGCGGATCGCGTCGGCCTCGATATCTGCCTCGCCGTCGGCAACAGCCTCGGAGCCGGGGTCGAAAAGCCCCTGGCCGAAATTTCCGACCGGCTCAAGGACTTGGTCAAACAGGGGAACACGGGGCAGAAAGCCGGCAAGGGCCTTTACACATGGTCGGATAGCAAGCCAGACAAGCGCGTCTCGGACGCTGATCCACCCGACGATCTCGAGGACCGGCTGATCCTGCCGTTACTCGATTCCTGCGTCGAATGCCTGCGGCGCGAGGTCGTCGCCGACGAACGCACGCTGGACGCTGCGATGATCTTCGCCACCGGGTTTGCCCCGTTCCGGGGCGGGCCGATGCATTACGCCCGCACGCGCGGCCCCGCCGAGATACACGACCGGCTGGTCGAAATGGCCAGGCGACACGGTCCCAGGTTCGAACCCGACAAGGGCTGGAGCGACCTGTGAATGGAAGGGCCCCAACCGTCCGATTCGACGCCGCCCGGATTGCGGCCGACATCATCCAGCAGACGAACCGCGATATCCGTCTCGCGCTGCCGCTCGGTCTGGGCAAGGCGAACACCATCGTCAACGCCCTCATGGAACACGCCCTCGAAGACCGAGCCATCCACCTTTCGATTTTCACGGCTCTCACTCTCGAACGCCCAAATCCGCGCGATCCGATCGGCAGCCGCTTCATCGGGCCGGCGCGCGACAGGCTGTTCGGAAGGTATCCGGCGCTGCAGTACGCAGAGCTTCTGCGGCGGGACTCCTTGCCCAAAAACATAGCTGTGCAGGAATTCTTCTTCCTGCCGGGCAAATGGCTCAGGCACCCGACTGCGCAGCAGAACCATATCTCGGCCAAGTACACCCACGTGCTTGGCTATCTCCTGGCGCGAGAGCCGAACGTCGTTGCACAGCTGCTCGCGCGGGACGCCGACGGCCGGCTCAGCCTGTCTTGCAACACCGATATCTCGTCCGACCTGCTGGCGTTGCGCCGACAAGGAAAGACGGCGTTCCTTTTTGCAGGCGAGATCAACAGCGAACTGCCCTTCATGCCCGGATCGGCTGTGATCGAGCCGATGGAGCCGGATCTCCTGCTCGACGATCCGAAGACCGATTTCGAGCTGTTCTCGGCCCCCCGCCAGCCGCTCTCTCTTGCCGATCACGCCATCGGGCTTCATGTTTCGCGGCTGGTGCCCGATGGCGGTACGCTTCAGATCGGGATCGGTGCGATGGGAGATGCTGTCGCCCATGCCCTTCGCTTGCGCCACCAAGAACCCGCGGCACACCGAGACCTTGTACTGGAATGCCCCTTCCCTGCACCAGCGCCCGAGGATCATCAGGGCTCCTTCGAGGCCGGGCTCTACTGCGTCACCAAAATGCTGGGTGAGGGGCTTCTGGCCCTTTTTGAGGCAGGCGTTATCCGGCAGGTGCGAGACGGCGCCGCGATACATGCGGGCTTTTTCATCGAAAGCCGTGACTTCTACCGCCGGCTGCGCAGCATGGCGATGACAACGCGGCGTGCGATCGACATGCGTCCGATATCTTATACAAATGCGCTCTACGGTGACGAGCAAAAGAAGCGCGCGGTGCGGGCCGGCGCGCGCTTCATCAACGGTTCGATGAAAGTCACGGCACTCGGCGCGGCGATATCGGATGCGCTCGAGGATGGCCAGGTCGTGGACGGCGTCGGCGGGCAATTTGACTTCGTGAGCCAGGCCTTCGCGCTAGAGGGTGCGCGTTCGATACTGCCCCTGCCCGCGACCCGCCGGACGCGCGGCAAGCTCGTCTCTAACATCCCCTGGTCCTACCCGACCGAAACGATTCCCCGCCACTTGCGCGATATCGTTGTCCCCGAATATGGCATTGCCGATCTGCGAGGCCGCTCGGACGCCGAAACCATTCAGGAGATGATCCGGATTAGCGACAGCCGGTTTCAGGATGGACTGGCAGAGGAGGCGCGCAGTGCCGGTAAGCTGCGGCAGAAGTGGAAAGTTCCGGATCGCTGGAAGGTCAACACCCCTGAAAGGGTCCGCGATTGGCTGGGAGATAGACAAGATCAGTTGGGCTCCTTTCCTTTCGGCAACGATATCACCCAGGAAGAACAGGATCTGTTGTCGCCACGTGAACAGCTTCGTACCCACCAAGGCGATCTGATCTGGAGTGATCCTGCCTGGGATTGGTGGACACCCATGATAGGCTTTCGAGCTAACGGAAGGAGTGTCCGATGGAGAAGAAGAAGCGCCGGTATTT
>NZ_JBAPKY010000078.1:0-12135 GCF_037083785.1 Roseovarius sp. D22-M7 | reverse complement strand
GCCATCGACGGTCGAACCACCCATCACCCCGGCTACGCCCTGTCCCAGCGACACCGCAAGAAGATCGAGGACCCCTCCGGCTGGGCCAAGACCGTGGGCGGCATGGCCCACACCGTTCACCGCGGCCGCGTCGCCATTGTCCTCGGATCGATGACGCTCCAATATCGACCATGATGAACAGCACCTTCATCTTCAGGCAGGTCTGAACGGCAGGATCGCTGTAGGTCTGCTGGCGGCCACTCCTGCCTGTCGGCACGGTATCCCAGCTTGTCTTGGGGTCGGAACCGGATGGTCAGCGAGCCCCGGCGCTCGAGCGCTTCATTGTAGGCCGGCCAATTCCTGGTCCTGCAGGTTGGGTTTGGGGTCTGCTCGTGCATCCCAGCTACAACTCTGGATCCACAAGATGAATCGCTCATCGGATTTGTGCAACAGAGCCGGCAGCACTTGTAGTATCCATAAGTTCCCGATTTCCCGTTCGCGGGCGGTTCCGATATCCATTCGAAATGTGGGCCCTATGTTTAACGACCCCACTAAGGCGAGCGGCTGGCCCGTTTGGGGCCAGTCTCTTGTGCGATGCGGCCCAGATCAGGTCCGGGCGGTGGTTTCGGTTTCGGGCGTGGTCTCGTCGCCTTCGACGATCTCGGCGTCGACGACATCCTCGCCGGTCTTGGCCTTGTCCTCGATCGCGCCGACGATCAAAGGCAGCATTTCGAGGCCCGTGGGCGTGCCCATCGAGGATTTCGGCGGCTCGCGCCAGCTGAGCGAGTCGAACGCGCCGCAATTCTCGCAGGTCGGCTGCCAGTCGGTGTGGATGTGCTGGCACGACTCGCAGACCCATTGGGGCCCGCGGGGCGCGCTGAGCGCGCGTGCCAGCCAGCCCTTGACCACCGCGTCCGAGGATCCCTCGCCGCGCTCGATCGCCGCCATGATGGTCAGCGAGCGCGCGTCGGGTTCCACCTCGGCCATGTCTCCAAGCGCGCGCCGGGCCGCTGGGAAATCTTCGGCGGCGAGGTTCAGCTCGGCCCGCAGAAGCCGGGTTTCGCGCGCGTCGGGGTTGATCTTCAGCAGCTTGCCGAAGCGTTTGAGGCGCTGGCGCGGGGTCTCCTCGGCCTCGATCTCTGCGAAGGCGGCGGCGAGATCGGGATGCGGGCGCGCCTGCCACGCCTTTACGATCACCCGCGCCGCGTTGCGCTTGCTTCCCTGCTCGATATAGGCGCGGGCGGCCATCACCGCCGCCGGGATGAGATCGGGCGATTTCCTGTTGGCCTCGATCGCCGCCTCGCGCGCCTCGATGGTCTTGCCCTCGTCGATCACGTCGCGCGCCTCGGACAAGGCCAGCACGGCGTCGCGACGCTTGTGCAGGTCGCGCGGCATGCTGCCATATTTGAGCTTGGCGTTGAGGGTCTGGCGCGCGCCCTTCCAGTCGTGCTGGCCAGCTTGCAGTTTCAGCAGCGTGTCCTGCGTCTCGGTGTGGCGGGGCTTGAGCGAGAACGCGGTCTGGGCGAGCTTGAGCGCGGTCTCTGTCTCGCCCGCGGCCAGTTTCTGGCGCAGCATCCCGCGCACGCCGACGAAGCGCGTCTTCTCGTTGTTCAGAAGGCGCTTGTAGACTTCGGTGGCGCGCGCGCGATCGCCGGTCAACTCGGCGCCCTGCGCGGTGATCAGGTTGGTCAGGGCGGGCTTGTGCAGGTACTTGTCGGCGCGCGTCGCCTTGGCTATCGCCGTGTCGCCATCCCCCTCCGCCAATGCCAGCATTCCCTCGCTGAGGGCGCGATATCCCTTTTCCTGTCGGTTCTTGTCGAAATAGCGCGACAGCGCGGTCTCGTCGCCATTTATGACCCTGAGGGTCGCGACCGCCAGTCCCGCCAGCTTCAACAGCAGCCAGATCGCGAACATCAGCAGCCCGAGCGCGATCACCGCCTTGATCGGCGTCAGGTTGATCTCCATCCCCGCCATGACGATGCGCACGCCGCCGTCGAGCTCCAGCAGGTAGGTCGCGGCAAAGGTCGCCGCGGCCACGAAGGCGATGAAAACGGCTATCTTGATAATCGACCAAAGCATTGGGATCGCCCTTTCTGATTCAATTCAACCTGTCGGCCAGCGCATCGGCGGCGGACAGGGCATTCTGGCGTTGCGTGGCAAGGGCGACCCAATCGTCCAGCGCGGCGCGGGCGTCTTCCGGCAACGACTCGATCTCGGCCATCGCCGCGTCGAGCTGGCCGTCGCGCAGCGCCGCCTCGGCGCGCGAAAGGATCGCGTCGGGATCGTCGCCCTCGCGCGGGGCGAGCGAGCGCATGCCGAGCTGGTTGCGGAAGAACTCGCCGATCTCGACGGCGCCGAGCCCCTCCTGCGTGTCGCGCACATTGGACAGGGCCGCGCGCGCGGCGTCGGGGAAGCGGGCGGTCAGGGTGGCTTGCGTCGGCACACCGGTCTCGGCCATGTCGGCCAGCGCCTGCGGCACCTCAATGCCGGTGTCGCGCAGGTCGCCCAGTGCCTCGGCGAAGGGGCTTCCGGTGTCGAGCGCGGTGGTCACGCGCGCGAGCGCCGCGCGCTGCAACGCGCCGCGCGCGCTGTCGCGGGCCGCGGCCTCTTCGGCCTCGGCCTCTTCGCGCAGGGCCGCGAGGGTCTCGGCCTGGCTGTCGATCTGGTCGCGCAGGGCCGCGATGTCCTCGCCGCGGGCGGCGATCTGCGATTGCCGGTCGGCGAGATCCGACAGTCGCGCGTCGATCCGCGATTGCCGTTCTTCCATGTCGGCGCGTTGCTGTTCGACCCGCGCGCGCAGGTTCTCGACCACGCCGGGTTCGACTTCGCTGTCATCGCTGGAAGGCACGGGGCGGTTTTCCACCGCCGTAAGCCGGTTGCCGAGATCGCCGACGGTGTCGCGGGTCTCGGTCAGCTGTTCCTCGACCCCGCTCATCCGGTCGCCGATCTCGCCCAGTCGGGTCTCGACCGTGCCGAGGTTGTCGCCGAGATCGGCCACCTCGTCGCTGAGATCGGGGGGCGGGTCGGGGCGGTCCATCGCGGTCTGGATATCCGAGGACAGCGCCTCGAGCCGCGTCTCGATCGCATTGAGGCGGTCCGATTGCGTGGCAAGCTGCGCCTCGACCTCGTCCTCGCCCTGATCCTGGGGCGCAAGGAAGGCGGGCACCCGGCCTTCCAGCATTTCCGAGGACAGGATGTAGGGCGAGGCGACCACGCCGATGCTGGCGGCCAGCGCGCCGCCGAAAAGCATCGACCAGAAGCCGCCCTGCCTGATCGTGGTATGCTCGGTGCCTGGAGCCGGGAACGGGTCTTGCCGGGGAGGGGCCTCGCGCGGCGTCTCGGCGACCGGATCGGCGGTGTGAACCGCGGCGTCCTCGGCGGTCTGCGCGTCGCTGTCGGCGGTCACGGACGTGTCGGGGGCGTCGCTGTCTTGCGTACCCGTCTCGGGCGTCGCGGGGTCGTCAGGCCCATCCTTCGCGGCGATGTCGGGCGTGTCCGGGGCCGGCGCGACCGCCTTGGGGTTGGGCGGTGCCGAAACCTTGGCGGGATCATGCGCGTAGGGCCCGGTGGTGGGTGTCCCGGCGGCCGGTCCGGTCTCGGTGGCGTCGGTTTCCTGGCTCGACGTGGCCCGCGAGGTATCGCCACCGGAGGTGTTCCGACCGGTCTCGGGTCTCTTTTTTCTTGTCACGTTCAGCCACCCTTTCGAATCTCGTCACGTCAAACTTCAAAAACGACCTTACTGCGCCCGTTTTCCACCCTCAAGCCGCTTGGCGCTTTTCACCATGTCGCGCAACAGATTGCGGATGGCGGCTGCATTTGGTGCCTCGGCGATCCGCAGCACCCGCGCGGCACCCTCGGGCACGGTCTCTGCCGTGGCGCGGCTGATCGCGGCGATCAGAAGCGGCGCGCGCGGCGCGGGGGCTTCGGCGAAGAACAACTGCCCGCTGCGCGGCGACATCAGCGGCACGATCACCGGGGCGGGGCCCGCGAGGACCGCGTGCGCCGGCGCGTCTAGCGGTTGCGGCTGCTGGTCGTAGACGATCGCCTCGGCCGCCTCGTGCCCGGCGGCGCGTAGCGTGCCAGCGATGTCGGCGGCGACATGCGCGCCGCGCGGGTGCAGGAACGGACCGCGCGCGCCGTCCTCGGCGAGGCGCCGCATGAGGGCGGCCGCGTCGCCGCCGCAGGGGGTGGCGTCGAGGCCGGCCTCGCGCGCGGCCTGCGCGGTGGCCTCGCCCACGGCATAACAGGGCAGGTCGCGGCGCGCCGTCAGCCGGCAAAAGCCCGCCACGCCCTGCCGCGAGGTGAAGATCAGCGTCTCGTCGCCCGACAGTGCGGGCAGCGCGCCGGTCCAGTGGATATGCATCAGGGGGGCGGTCAGCACATTGGCCGTATCGCCGTGATCGCCGCGTAGTGCTGACGCAAAGCGCGCCGCCTCCGGTTCGGGCCGGGTGATCAGGATCGTCACGGTCATGCCCCATCCGGAGTTGTTGCCTCGGTGTTTCAGTGTTACCTGCCTTGCACCTTCCACGCAATCTTGCCGGGCGCGATGACCCATTCGCTGACCTTCCTTGGCCTCGAGAGCAGCTGCGACGACACCGCGGCGGCGCTGGTGCGCATCGGCGCGGACGGCGCGCCCGAGATCCTGTCATCGGTGGTGCACGACCAGGCGCTGCTGCATGCCGCCTATGGCGGCGTGGTGCCCGAGATCGCGGCGCGCGCGCATGCCGAAAAGCTCGACGCTTGCGTGCACGAGGCGATGGCGCGCGCGGATCTCGGCGTGCGTGATGTCACCGCGGTCGCGGTCACCGCCGGGCCGGGGCTGATCGGCGGGGTGATCGCCGGGGTGATGTGCGCCAAAGGGATCGCGGCGGGCGCGGGGCTGGACCTGGTGGGGGTCAACCACCTCGCCGGGCACGCACTGACGCCGCGGCTGACCGATGGCGCGGCCTACCCGTACCTGATGCTGCTGGTCTCTGGCGGGCATTGCCAGTTCCTGATCGTGCGCGGGCCGGACGCTTTCAGCCGTCTGGGCGGCACCATCGACGACGCCCCGGGCGAGGCCTTCGACAAGGTCGCGCGCCTGCTGGGGTTGGCGCAGCCCGGCGGCCCGGCGGTCGAGGCCGAGGCGGCGCGCGGCGATCCCGCCCGTCTGCGTCTGCCGCGCCCGCTGCTGGACAAGCCGGGCTGCGACATGTCGTTTTCTGGGCTGAAGACCGCGCTGCTACGCGCACGCGACCGGATCGTGGCCGAAAAATCGGGGCTGACGCAGCAGGACCGCGCCGATCTCTGCGCCGGGTTCCAGGCGGCGGTCTGCGACGTGCTGGCCGAAAAGACCCGGCGTGCGCTGGCGCTCTACCTCGCTGAAGCGCCCGCCAGCCCGCTGATCGCCGTCGCCGGCGGCGTCGCGGCCAACGCGCCGATCCGGGCGGCGCTGCGCGGCGTGGCCGAGGCGGCGGGCGCACGGTTCCTCGCGCCGCCGCTGGCGCTTTGCACCGACAATGCGGCGATGATTGCCTATGCTGGCGCGGAATTGCACGGCATGGGGCGCCGCGACAACATGAGCCTTGCGGCACGCCCGCGCTGGCCACTCGACCGGTCGGGGCCGGGATTGCTGGGCGGTGGCCGAAAGGGGGCCAAGGCATGACTCTGATTTGTGGGGCAGGGGCGTTCGGCACGGCGCTGGCGGTGACGCTGGCGCGCAGCGGGCCCGTGACGCTGTGGGCGCGCGACGCGGGTTACGCCGCCGAGATGCGCGCGGCGCGCGAGAATGCCCGCCGGCTGCCCGGGATCGCGTTGTCCGACCAGATCACGGTAATCGGCGGCGATATACCCGACGGCGATGCGCCCTGCCTGCTGGCGGTGCCGATGCAGACGCTGGGCGGGCTTCTGGCGGCGCATCACGCCGCCTTGGACGCGCGCCCGCTGGTGGCCTGCTGCAAGGGGATGGACCTGGCGACGGGGTTGGGGCCCACGGGGCTGATCGCGCAGGGCTGCGCGAAGGCGACGCCGGCGATCCTGACCGGGCCCAGTTTCGCGCGCGACATCGCGCTTGGCCTGCCCACGGCGCTGACGCTGGCCTGCGCCGATGCCGCCACCGGTGCGCGGCTGCAAGCCCGCCTGGGCTCGCACGACCTGCGGCTTTACCGCAGCACCGACACGATCGGCGCCGAACTGGGCGGCGCGCTGAAGAACGTGATCGCCATCGGCTGCGGCGCGGTGATGGGCGCGGGCTTGGGCGAAAGCGCGCGCGCCGCGCTGATGACGCGCGGTTTTGCCGAGATGGACCGCTTCGCGCTGGCCGTCGGCGCGCAGCCCGACACGCTGGCCGGGCTGTCGGGGTTCGGCGATCTGGTGCTGACCTGCACGAGCGGTCAGTCGCGAAACACGCGCTTCGGGCACAGCCTGGGGCGCGGCGAGGCGTTCGATCCGGCGATCACCGTCGAGGGGGCGGCGACGGCGCGCGCGGTGGCCGATCGCGCCCGCGCGCTCGGGCTCGACATGCCAATCACCCAGGCCATCGCCGCGCTCGTCACGGGCGAATTGCGCGTGGCGCAGGCGGTGGATATGCTTCTGTCACGACCATTGAAGGAAGAATGATGCTTATTGCCCTGATTGCCCGAGACAAGCCCGGCACCCTGCAGACCCGGCTCGACACCCGCGACGCGCATGTCGCCTACCTTAAGGAAAGCGGCGTCGTCAGCCAGGCGGGGCCGCTGCTGGATGAGGCCGGCGGGATGATCGGCTCGCTTGTGATCCTCGACGTGGCCGACATGGATGCGGCGCGCAAGTGGGCGGACGCCGATCCCTACGCGCAGGCGGGGCTGTTCGAGGCGGTCGAACTGATCCCCTGGAAGAAGGTCATCTGATGCGCTTCTGGCTGTTCAAGTCCGAGCCGTCGAACTGGTCCTGGCAGGACCAACTGGCAAAAGGCGATGCGGGCGAGGAATGGGACGGCGTGCGCAACTACCAGGCCCGCAACTTCATGCGCGAGATGGCGGTGGGCGATCGCGGCTTCTTCTACCATTCGCAAGCCGAAAAGGCCGTGGTCGGCATCGTCGAGGTGATCGCCGAGGCGCATCCCGACAGCACCACCGATGACGAGAGGTGGGAATGCGTGGATGTCCGCGCGCTGCAAGGCGTCGAGACCCCGGTGACGCTGGACGCGATCAAGGCCGATCCAAGGCTGGCCGACATGCCGCTGGTCAGAAACCCGCGGCTTTCGGTGCAGCCGGTGAGCGTGGATCAGTGGCGGATCATCTGCGAGATGGCGGGTGTCGCGGCAGGGCGGTAACCCCGTTTCATGGCCGTGAAAACTAAACGGAGGGCGCCGGGCACAATGCCGACACCCTCCGTTCCCCACGTGCTCCCCAAGCACCACACGTGTAACTGGATAAGGTCTCGGCCGTACTGGCGCGAATAATTATGTGATACCTCAACCGGCCCGGTTTGCCAAATGCATAGTCTCGCGCATTTGTCGCAAAACCGACCGGACTGTCGCTCAGGCAGCCTTTTGCGGGGCATCCACCGCCTTGCCCTCGATCAGCACGCGGTGCAGGGCGGTGATCCCTGCCTCGATGTCCTTTGCGCCTATGATGAATTGCACATCGACGGCGCGCGGACCCTGATTGGCGGCGATCACCTCGATCCCGGCCTCCTCGAGCGCGGCGAGGCCGCGGCTGAGGACCCTGAGACCCGTCATGTCACGACCGATGGGCGATACCAGCGACAGCGTGCGCGCGGACACTTCCGAGGACGGGTAGAGCGCTTCAAGCTCCTTCACGACGCGGCGCACGGATTTCAGAGAGGCGTGGACGTAATGGGTGATCGTGTTGGCATTCGAGGTCTTCGAGACGATCCAGACATTGTGCCGCTTCAGCGCCTCGAGAATCGCGGCATCGTAGCCCTTCACCCCGACCATGTCCTGTTCGAAAAGCTCCAGCGCCACGATCTTGAGACCGGTCACGATCTCTACATTCGGGGTGTCGGCGGGCTGATCGTCGATCAGCGTGCCGGGATCGCCGGGATCGAAGGCGTTGGTGACGCGCAGCGGCACCACGGCTTGGCGCAGGGTCTTGGCAGCCTTGGGGTGGATCGCCTCCATCCCGAGGTTCGACAGTTGGTCGGCCACGTCGTAATTGGTGTGGCCGATCTTGCGCACCGCGTCCTCGCCGACAAGTTTCGGGTCGGCCGAGGACAGGTGGAACTCCTTGTGGATGATCGCCTCGGCCGCCTGGGTCTGCGCCGCGATATTGGCGAAGGTGACCTCGGAATAGCCGCGGTCGAATTCGCGCATCAGGCCTTCGGTGCATTGCGCGTAACCGGTGACAATCGGCAGTTCGGTGGCGAGATCCACATCCGACAGGCCCGCCGCGATGCGTTCCTGCAAGGTGTGGTCGGTGTCGTCGCGCCAGCCGCTGAGATCGACGAAGCGCGCGTCGACGCCCGCGCGTTGCAGCAGAAGCGTGGTGACGAAGGCCGAATGCGCCTCGCCCAGCCCCGACAGCAACTCGCGGATGACCAGCATGTGATCTGCCAGCCGGAAATGCCCGTAGGAACAAAGCCGCTGCAGGTCGAATAGGCACGACCGCGCCCCCTCGATGCGCTCGCGCACAAACTCGTCGGCCATGTTGCGGTCGCCGGCGTGCTCCAGGATCTCGCCATGCGCCTCGCGCATCGCATGCGACACCTTGGTCAGCGCGTCCAGCCAGCCGTGATCGTCGTCATCATTGGCAAAGCTGGCATAGACCCCGGGCGTGCCGGACTTCTTGTGTTCCAACAGCAGGTTGGTGATGCCGCCGAATGCCGAGACGACGAAGATCCGATTGTAGAGCGCGTCGCCCTCGCGGTCGCCGATGAACAGGGTCTCCACAAGCTCGCGCACGCGGCTCATGGAGGTGCCGCCGATCTTCTCGACGGTGTGTCCGGTAGATGTCATATGATGATTTTCCGGGCGCATGGCCCGGAATCCTTCTCAGCTTTCAGCCAGCGCGTAAGAGCCGTCTTCCTGGTGCACCTCGTTGCCGGTGACCGGCGGGTTGAAGCAGCAGGCCATGACCAGTTCCTCTTCGGCGCGCAGCGTATGACGGTCATGCTGGTCCAAGGCGTACATCACGCCGGGCTTGATCGCGTGGGTCTCACCGGTGGCGAGATCGGTAATCGAGCCGGTCCCCTGCATGCAATAGACGCTCTCGAAGTGGTTCTTGTATTCGAACGTGTGTTCGGATCCAGGCTCGAGGAAGGTGATGTGGAACGAAAACCCCATACCGTCCTCGGCCAGCAGCAGCCGCACGCTGGACCATTGCGCATCCGAGACGACGCGCTCGCGCTCTTCGGTGACAAGTTTGTTGAAGTCTCTTACGATCATGCCCTTACTCCGCTGCAACCTTGGTTTTGTCGGTCACCTCTTTCACGGCGTCCACCAGGATGTCGAGACCTTTCTGGAACATCTTGTCGGGCGTGGTCAGCGGCGCCAGCACCTTGACCACTTCGTCATCGGCGCCCGAGGTCTCGATGACTAGGCCCTTCTCGAAGGCCCGCGCGCAAATCTTCTCGGCCAGGTCGCCCGACCCGACATCGACACCGCGCATCATGCCGCGGCCTTTCAGGCGCGCGCCCGGGACGATCTCGACGATGCGCTTCAGCGCCGTCTCGAGCACTTCGGACTTGGCGAAGATCGACTTTTGGAACGTGTCGTCTTTCCAGAACTTTTCGAGCGCCACGCGCGCGGTCACGAAGGCATGGGTGTTGCCGCGGAAGGTGCCGTTATGCTCGGCCGGCTTCCAGATGTCGTGCTCGCGCTTGACCAGCAGCGCAGCAAAGGGCAGGCCCATGCCGGAAAAGCTTTTGGCCATCGGGATGAGATCGGGCTCGATTCCCATTTCCTCGAAGCTGAAGAACGTGCCGGTGCGTCCGCAGCCCGACTGGATGTCGTCGACGATCAGCAGCGCGCCGTACTCTTTGGCCAGCTTCGCCACGCCCTGCAGGAATTCGGTCGAGGCGGCGTTGAGTCCGCCTTCGCCCTGCACCGGCTCGATGATGAAGGCCGCGGGCGCGTCCATCCCGCTCGACGAGTTGCCGAGCATCTCGCGGATCACCCTCAGGCTGTCCATGTCCGACCCGAACGCGTGCTCGTAGGGCATGTGGGTGGTGCCGCAGAGCGGCCCAGAGCCCGCACCCTTGCGCTTGCCGGCGTTGCCGGTGCAGGACAGCGCGCCCATGGTCATGCCGTGGAACCCGTTGGTGAAGGCGACGATGTTCTTGCGCCCGGTAACCTTGCGCGCCAGCTTCATCGCGGCCTCGACCGCGTTGGTGCCGGTGGGGCCGGTCATCATCACCTTGTAGTCCATGTTGCGCGGCGACAGGATGATATCCTCGAAGGCGCGCAGGAACGCGGCCTTGGCCCCGGTATGCATGTCGAGACCGTGGGCGATGCCGTCCTCGGTGATATGCTCGATCAGGGCTTTCTTCATGTCGGGGTCGTTGTGCCCGTAGTTGAGGGTCGAGCACCCGGCGAGAAAGTCGATATAGCTGTTGCCGTCGGCATCGAACAACTGCGATCCCTGCGCCTTGACGAAGGAGACTGGAAAGCTGCGGCAATAGCTGCGCGCCTCGGATTCGCGGCGCGTGTACACGGATAGGTCGGCTGACATGTCAGTCGGCATGACGTATTCCTTTGTGATTTGTGTGTCGGCGGCGGTTGGCGGACCCGAAGGATTTCAGGCCGCCTGTTCTTCCGCGCGCTCGTTCATGGTAATTGTTACCATGTGTTCGGTGTCGTGCATATCGTTGAAATGCTCCGACTTCGAAAAATAGGGTTCGCTGGACATGGTGCCGTCGGAACTGTCGCAGAACTTCGAGAAGAGCGCCCAGCTCGCCTCGTTGTCACGGGTGATGGTGGTCTGCAGACGGCCCACGTCGTTGCAGATCTCGCGCGACAGAAGTTCGCGCAGCATCAACGTGCCAAGACCGGTTCCGCGTGCCTTTTCCGACACGGCGACTTGCCACACGAACAACGTTTCGGGGTCCTCGGGCAGGACATAGCCCGACACCCAGCCGACGATCTCGCCGTCGAGCTCGCCGATGATGCAGGTATCGCTGAAGTGATCGCACTGGATCAGGTTGCAATACATGGAATTCTCGTCGAGCGGCTTGCACGCCTGGATCAGTTCCCAGATCGCGGCCCCGTCCTCGGCGCAGGGCTTGCGCAAGGTCGGCATGGCCTTCTGGAACATTTTCATCGCGTGTTGCATGGGTCCAACCCTCTTCGTTTGCTTCGACTAACTAAATATACGACGCAATTTGCGAAATCAACCGTCTTGAGCGCGGTTTCATGATTTTCCTCGCAGCGCGAAATACCCCTTATTTTCTTGGTCAACATGCGCTATATGTTTCGTTAGACGAAGCAACGTTTCCGCACAGGAGGATTCAAATTGCAATTGAGCGACAGCTTTGCGACTCTCGGTTCGCTTGCAGAGGGGTCTCACATGGATCGCACCGATCAAAGCCTCGTGGCCCTGCGCCGCATCCTGCGCGCGACCGAGATCTACGGGCGCAAGCTGGCCAACGCGGCAGGTCTGACCGCCGTGCAGTTCCGGGTACTGCAGATCGTGGCCGAGCGCGGCAATTGCACCGCGACGGAAATCGCGCACAAGATGCGCGTGAGCCAGGCGACGGTCACCTCTCTCGTCGACAAGCTGGTGAAGCGCGGTGTGGTCACTCGCGAGAAATCCAAGACCGACCGGCGGCAGACGCATATCATCATCACCAAGTCCGGCCGCGACCTCGTCACCCACGCGCCCGACGCGCTTCAGCAGCGCTACGTGCGCAACTTCGAGGCGCTGGCGGATTGGGAACAGGCCCAGCTGGTCGCATCGCTGGAACGCGTGGCGACGATGCTCGACGCCGCCGATCTCGACGCGGCGCCGGTGCTCGACCCCGGCGACCTGCGCGGCATTTCCTGATCCGGCTTTCCTGTGCGGCATGAGAACGCCCGCCGGCCATGGGCCGAAGGGTTTTTTTCATGCCTATGCGCGATCAGTAGCGATATTGATCGGGTTTGAACGGGCCTTCGGGTTTGACGCCGATATAGGCGGCCTGTTCGGGGTCGAGTTCGGTCAGGCGGACGCCGATGCGCTCGAGATGCAGGCGGGCGACCTT
>NZ_JBAPKY010000077.1:0-12763 GCF_037083785.1 Roseovarius sp. D22-M7 | reverse complement strand
CCTCCGCATAAGACACGTCGTTAGCGACGTCGTTATGCACGTGTCTTAGCCCATCTGGGCAAATGCGGGCAGGCGGTGCCAACCGGGTGATTACGTTCAATGCAGAATATCGCGTGAACATGGTCTGCGCGGGCAATACGTTTCAGGCAATGGGGCCGTTTATCGACCCAGCGGCAGATCTCACGAGCACATCGCAACAAAATGTCTCGGAGTATTTTGCGGAGCTAGGCGCGACAGATGATACCACCTGCGGCATCAAACAAGACGGCTCGATCTGGTGCTGGGGCGCCGATAACGAAGGAAAGCTCGGGAATGGTGGTCCTACTAGTGGCTCCACGGATCCTTCTATCAGCACTCCAACCCAGATCACCTTCTCTGGAACCTTCAGTGATCTTCAAATGAGCCGGAATAGCTGTGCTCTTAGGGATGATGGTAAAATATTCTGCTGGGCCCGTTTTCGCTGGCACTGGACGTCTTCACCGACCAATCAGTCGCACGGGCAAACATGGAAAGACATAAATGCCGGAGGATATAGTAGCCTGTGCGCTATCAGGAGCGATGATCGTCTTTTTTGCTGGGGATCGCACTCGTCAACACCGTTAGAGATTGTTGGCGGCGGCACATGGAAGCAAGTCGAGGGCGGCTGCGCTATAAAGATGGACGACTCCATTTGGTGCGGGTTTGGCTCTGGCGGTACACCGGTCCTGAAATCTGGCGGAAATAACTGGAAGGAGCTGTTTGACGGTCCTTGCGCCATAAAAGATGATGATACGCTATGGTGCTGGGGGTCAGATGGCTGGGGGCAGCTCGGAAACGGCGGAGGTGGTGATGCCGCCGAGCCCGAAGAGATATCTATCGGCGGCACATGGAAAACGATTGATCGAAGCCGTCATGCTTGTGCAATTCGACTTGATGGTTCTCTTTGGTGTTGGGGAGCGAACAACACTGGACAACTCGGTGATGGCACCACAAGCAGCAGGCAATCTCCGGTAAACATCCAGCCAGGGACCAAGTGGCTTGAGGTTGCCGTGACGACAAACAATAAGAGCGCTGGCCATACCTGTGCGACAAGACTAGATGGCGCACGCTTTTGCTGGGGGGCAAATGACAATGGCCAGCTCGGGAATCTTTCATCACCTGCTAATATCACTAACATGACGGCTATTGATGATACGGGTAACTATACGGCGATATATTCTTCCGACAGTGCTGCCTGCGCCCTTCGCGTTGATGGAACCTTGTGGTGTTGGGGCAGCGATGCCAGTGGTGTACTTGGCAATGGTGCAGGAGGAGGCGGCACGGCGCTTTCTGAAGTTGACGGAGGGGGGACATGGAAATCGGTTGGAATGTCAACCACTGGCCCGAACGCGGAACATGCCTGCGCGATCAAAAGCGACGATACCTTATGGTGCTGGGGTGCAAATGACCACGGCCAGGTAGGTGTCGGAGTTACAGGCGGCGATTACCAAAGTCCGGTGCAAGTTTCGCCCGGCACAACTTGGAAAATGGTCGCAGCGGGCCACTGGCAGAACGGCGACGGGCACACTTGTGCGATCCGCAGCGACGACACCCTATGGTGCTGGGGTATTAATTCTGAGGGGCAGCTTGGCATTGGCTCAACAGTAGATCAAAATGCGCCCGTTCAGGTATCCGTCGGCACAACATGGAAGTATGTTGATTTAGGCTCGTCTAGGAGCTCATGCGCTATCAGAAGTGATGACCGACTATACTGCTGGGGCGTGAACAAGGATGGAAAGTTTGGAAACGGAACCTATAGTAGTTCGAATGTTCCCGTAGTGTCGGGGACCGCAACATGGAGCTCGATAGAGTCAGGGTCCAGAACATCATGCGGTATTCAGTTGGATGGCTCGTATTGGTGCGCCGGTGTCTATAATGGAAATACGTTTAAGCCATATCAAACAGGGCAGACATTTATCCGGCAAGGTGCGCAAGGCGACGAGAGAAGCCACATATGTGCAATGCGAAGCGATGACACATGGTGGTGCGGAGTCAGTACGGCCAGTTTTTCCCAACTTGACGGGGGGCCCTGGGTTGATGTCGCAACGCTTGGAGGCAATACCTGTGGGATCCGCGTCGGGGGTCAGATATATTGTAAAGGCGCCGCCAATGCTGTTTTGGGGTTTTCCTGGAACACGACTGAAACCGCGCTCACGCTCGGCGACTGCGGCGCACCCATAACGCAATCTGGCGGCATCCGTTACCACGCCGCGACTAATAGTATGACCTACTGTGACGGTGTTGGTTTCCGCACCATCGGCAAGTAATGCCGCCGTCTTGGCGTCTTGCCGAAGACCGGCAACCGCTTCCCTTAACCGAAACCGGTTATCGCTCGCACTTCCTGCCCGGCGGCATCGTCGAGGACTATGGCGGCGTTGAAGGCTACGTGCGCGTCTGGCTCGATCATGAGGCCGAGAGCCCGGACTGGAAAAAGCGCAAGGACGCCGCGCGGCAGATGTCGCTGTTCTGATCTTCCATGATCGCGCTCGCCACACCGGCGGGCGCGATCAAAACGGCAGTACAAGGCGTCCCAATGTTATCCACGGCCAAAGTAGGCCGATGGACACACACTTCCGCATACCCCGTAATTATCTCGGCCAAGGCAAACGCTTTTCTTTGATAGCTTGAGATAAATAAAATATTGTTCTTTAATAAAATTTAAGTAACTATTGGTATGGTAATTAATGCAGGTGTTTATGAGGTTATTAATATTTATATTTGTCTATCTAGTATTCGCCCCGATCAACGCATATGCCGCTTGTTCGAACCCTACCGGCGTGCCTGGGGAGATAGTGTTTAACGGCACCCACAACGTACCGCAATATTGCGATGCCAATGACAACTGGATCGGAATGAAGCCAGCTCCGGTTTTGAACCCAGCATCCTGCCCAGATATTGCCGATAGATGTAATGATGGCACGATATATGTCGGCACTCTGGATTATGGCTTCGGGGCCGAAAATATATATCTCTACGATAAAGATTACGGCGGAGCATGGAAAAACTCATTTGGTGAAATCGACCTCGTTCCAAACTCTACTCAAGATGGCCGCGCAAATGTAATGAACCTCAAGGACGATATTTCCAATTATCCCGCATTTCAAACATGCCATAATCTTGAAGCGAGTGGCCATGATGATTGGTATCTACCAGCCTCCGATGAGCTGATGCTTCTTCGAGCAAGCTACTCAGCCATAAATGCCATCTCAAATTCTTCACTAGGCTCGCAATATTACTGGGCTTCTACAGAAAATTCAGCAAGCGATGGGCGGCTGCATAGACTAAGTAACACGCAAAACGCAGGCAACAGAAAGAATATTAACTTTTACAGATACAGATGTATCCGTCGCGAGAACATTCAATACACCCAAATCGTCCCCGACGGTCTGATCGGCCATTGGCGATTGGATGAGACATCCGGCACTACAGCCTATGACAGTAGTGGGAATGAGAATCACGGGACTTACAAATATGCGGTAACTAATTCGAATAATGAAATTGGACAAGTAAGTCGAGCCTTGGATTTTGAGGGGACAGATGGGTATGCTAATATTCCGTACGATCTGTCACTGCACATCCCCACAGATTTTACGATAAGCGCTTGGGTACGGCCAGAAGACACAGACACAAGCACCTTTGGCGATCCAATTTTTCATAACACTAGAGGAGGTGGGTCTGAAGACGGGATATATGTAAGTTGGAAATGGCAGGCCACGAATGGAAGATTCTGCATAGTCTCAATAGCTAGTGATGATTGGAATTACTCCGAAGACTTTAGTTGCGGGCTCGCACAGTTTGACAATAGTAAATGGTATTTTGTCATGATCATCAGGTCGTTGGGTATCAATTTCTTGTATGTTAATAATGAACTATATCATACTTTTACGACTGACTTTAGCGATAGTCAGGTGAACCCATTCAGGATAGGAGGATGGCATACATCTCGCTACTTTGATGGCCTTATCGACGATGTCCGTATTTACGACCGTGTTCTGAGCGAAGACGAAATGCGCCAACTCTACCGCGCCACCGACGGCATCCGCTATAACGGCGACTTTCGGAGGTATGAGTATTTCGACGGCAACCGTTTTGTGTCTATGACGCCGGATTGGGGGGAAGTGGATGAAGGGCCGATTTATGACTGTGGCTCCCCCGGCGATTTGTGCGGGGACGGCAGCTATTATGTTGGGCCCTCACCGGATGGTAACGCGCCGATGTTTGCGACAAGTGTTGCCCATGAATCCACGCAATCATGGAATAACGATACCACCAACTGGTTTCGGACCTATTTTAATGATAACAATGACGGTCAGAGCAACACGAATTCTCTGGCCACGGCATCTGATATCGGCGCGCCTTACAACGCCGCCACCTATTGTTATAATCTAAGCGCACACGGTTACGATGACTGGTATCTGCCCGCTCAGGAAGAGCTGAGATTATTTTATGATGGCGGGCCTGTTATAAGCGATCTGGACACATCCGGTGCAAAACACTGGTCATCAACAGAACTCAATAATAATGAGGGCGACAACCGCGCCCAACATTTTCGCCTCGACAATCAAGTTATGGGAAGCACAGGGGACAATAAGGATGATGACAACCTTGTCCGCTGCGTCCGCAAAGGCAACCTGACCATCACCGGCACCGGCGGCCTTGCTCTACATATGAAAATGGATGAAGCCGTAGGAACAACAATGGTGGATGCCGTTAATGGCATCACTTTCAACATCGAAAACACGCACGCGGATACGGCCTTGACGCGCGGCCCTGTTGGCAATGCCTTCGATTTTTTACAGCCTGACGCCCGCCTTTATGCTGTCGACCCGGCTGTCCAGCCACTGCAAAGTATTTTCGCCGACGGCGGTAGTATTTCGCTTTGGGTAAACCCGGTAGAAGGTGACGATGTATTTTTAAATCTTCTTGGTTTTAATATTCGACACAGAACCGGTGCATCAGATGAGCTTGGCTTTTGGTTTTCAAAGAGTTTTTCTGGTGGCACGGCGCAATGGCGGACTTCAGATACAACGCCTGACATTCCCTACAATGACTGGAGCCATCTAGTTCTTGTATATAATCAAGATGATACAGCTAATGATCCAATCCTCTACATTAATGGTATAGAAGCATCACCCTTGCCGGAGACGACGGCGCCCTCCGGAGCGGCAACCATGAGCGCTGATGGCAGAATTGCTATCGGGGCTGGACTATCAGGAACAGGACCGATTGAAGGGATGATAGATGATTTACGTATGTATAACCGCGCATTGTCGGCTAGCGAAATCACCAAACTCTATCAAATGGGCACGCCCGTGGGCTCCTCCACCGCCCTGCCGCAGGGTTGCCCGAATATCGGCGATGTGTGCGATGATGGGAGCATTTATGCGGGGCTATCGGCGGACGGCAGTGTGGAGATGTTTGTCTCAACATATCAAGCTGAAAATCCCAGCGTTGCATATAACAATGGCAATAGTTCTGGATATACGGTTACTGGTTTGCTAAATGGTGACACTGGTGAAGACAACACCAATGCTGCTGTTACTATTGATTCTGACTCTGATACGGATGGTTTTCAGACACATCTGGCAGCGCAATACTGCTATGACCTTGTTTCCAGCGGTGCAGACGATTGGTATTTACCTGCGTCTAATGAGTTGGATTTGGCTTTGACCAGCCTTCATACTGGGCAGCATGACGTCCATTACTTCGACATAGACGGCGGGGTGTACTGGACCTCGAATGTCGGCGGAGGTGAGGATACCAACCCGGATAAAGGTAATCGTAGGCTAATTAGAAGTGATGGTTCAATAGGTGTAGGTTGGCGCCCCAAACACGCAACCAACACCCGGGCACGCTGCGTCCGCAAGGGGCCCGCGCCGCGCTGCGCGGATCCCTACGGCGTAGAAGGACAAATGGTTTACAACACCGACCATGACGTCGTGCAGTTTTGTGATGGTGCGCGGTGGATCGGGATAGGCAAGTATAGCCCATAGACAATTTTTTCGTTCCTTAATATCGAATTTCCGATCCGTTTCCGCCTGACCTGACGATAAACGTCCAGCCGGGCTGACCTTCCCGACAGATTTGTGAGGGAGGGCGAGGCCGAGAGCCCGGACTGGAAGCGCCGCAAGGACGCCGCGCGGCAGATGTCGCTGTTCTGATCTTTCATGATCGCGCTCGCCATTCCGGCAGGCGCGATCAAAATGGCAGGCTATCATCGCCATCATCGGCTTGGGCCGGGATATCGATGGAGACTGCACAATCGCGCAGCAAAGCCTCGCGCGCCTCTTCCAGCTTCGAGTCCAGGAAACCGATATAGGCTTGGCGCAGCGCGATACGCACTTCTTCTTCCACGCTAGTGCCATGGGCGCGGGTCATCTCATCGAGATAGACGCCGATCTCCGGCGGCAACGTCATGCAATAGTTTTTCATAGGCTGTCCTCTAGCCGGATCATGTCGGCGAAAAATCATCCCTGTCCGGATCGGTGCGCCGTACGGCGCGCGGCTTGAACTCGGGCACCAGCACGTCGGCCTTTTGCTTGTAGTGGGCATGCGCCAGCCGGATGGCAAAGCGCACTGTATCGTCTGCAGCCAGCCGGAAATGGCGGCTGAGATCATCGAGCTGCTGCGCGTGCCGCTCGTCCAGATTGAGCATGAGTGTGTGTCTCATGATGGTTCTCCTTTCTAGTTTGGTGAAAAATCATTGCCGCGATCCCTTCCGCGCGTCTGATCGCGCGTGCGGGTGCGGTTCTGTTGTTTGCTGTCCTGCCGCTCCGGCACACGGCCAAGCTTGATGGCACGTGCGACATCCTGATTGAGCTCCTGAATTCGCGCCTGCTGCTTTTGCCGCGTGAGCTTGACCTGGCGCTGCAAATTGCGCCGTTCCGCCAGCTGTTTGCGGATCGTCTCTTGTTTTTCGGCGCGGTCGCGCTGGCGCGCACGCGCAATCTCGGCCTCGTTCTCTTTCCTGATCTTGCTGTTCTTGCCGGTCACCCAGCCCCAAAGGCCGCGAATGCCTCTTGGCGTGCGGGCTGCACGCTTCCTTTCTTCGGCCAGCCAGCGCTGCTCTTGCTGGCTTTTGAGTTGTTCGCGGGCGCGGCGCTGTCGCTGCACCATCTGCTCGCGGTGAAACTGCGCCGCCAGATTTGCCTTTTCAGCTTTGGCTTGCTCTTCCTTCGCCCAGGCCTTCAGCTTGGGCGTGAGCCGTTCGCCGATATACGCCTTGGCCTCATCCACCGAGAGCAAGTCTTTCGGATCGCCGAGGCGGGCTTTCAGTTCCTTGGTCTTTGCGCCGCTCATCCGGCTCAGCGAATAGGTCTCGCCGCGCCAGTCCACGGCAACAAATCCGCGCTTGTCGCCGCGAGCGAGCCAGAGCCCTTTATCCCGCAACGCCGACTCAAAGGCTTCGCGGTTGTCAGAGCTCGCCCAGCATTCGCGGATCAGGGTTTTGGTGAGTTTGGGGTCTTGTTTGGTGCGCTTGGCTTGCTGCCATTCTTCCAGTGTGAAAGCGAGCGGATCACGCGCAGCGCGATCACGGAAGCCGTCCGGCATTTGCCAGCCATGCTCAAGGTAAAGCTCGCGCGCAACTTCGTTGAGGCGCGTCTTATACCAGGGCAGGTTGATCGCCTTCATCTCTTCGCCATCGATCCGGCTCCAGACGGCATGGGCATGACGCCTGCCTTCTTTCTCGTGGAAGACAATCGCGCGGGGCTGGCCTTCCAGGCCGAGCCTGCCTTCGATCCGCTCAATCGCAGCCTCAAAGACTTCTACCGGTACATCTTCATGCTCGGGCGGATTGAGGCTCAGCGAGAAGAGATGTTTCTGGCAGCGCGTGCCACGCGCGATGGCTTCGCTTTCTTGCATCGCGCCCACCAGATCACCAGCGGCAAAACCGCGAAGATCATGAAGCTCGACATGCTCATTGTCGCGGGCGTTCAGCAAATGGTTCGCCAGTTCCTTGCCGTGTCCGCGTTCGTTACCTTTGAGGATCATCGCGCACCGCCTTTCAGGCCGAGCGCTGAAACGAGTTCAGCGCGCATCTTGGCGATCTCGGCGCAGGCTTCCCGCAATTCGTCTTCTATCTCGGGATGGACTGGCAGCGTGCCGGTGTTCACCGCCCGCGCCAGTTGGTTGAGGTTGGAGGAAAGTCGAGACTGTCCGAGCGCAGCCAATACCCGCGCGAGAGCCTTGTGATCCTGAACCGGCGCACCACCGCGACGGCGGGATTTGGGCAGTTCCCCTGCGAACAGCACCGACTTGATATACGCGCCCAACGGCTCGCCGCCCGCGGCCGCTTCCAGCTTGGCGCGTTCCTCGAAGGTCAAGCGCAGCGAAAACGGCGCTTCGCGTTTGCTGCTTTTCTTGCCTCCCGATAAGCTATTGAATTCATGGCGCGAATGTGTCATCATCGCACCTCAGATCGCTTAGATCATGCTGTGCAAGATGGATTTCCCACTCTTGGAGCGTGTCGAAGAGAGAGTTCAAACTTTCTCTCTCTAGGCGCACCATAATATCCGGATAAGCTACTGAATAGTATGTATAAAATGGCCTAATCGGCTGAGCGTATCCCCCTAATTATACACCCTTTGCCGCGTGCTTGTCGGCCATTAGAGCCCGTTTTCGGGCAACCGGACTGTAGCGCTCGCCGCTTGGGATGCGCGCACTGTGAACGCGGCTTCACTTTCGTTCGGGTCGCGTGAAAGCGTGCCGCCACCCGTCACCAACGCCGCGCGGGCTTCGCCGCCAGGTTCGCAAATAAAAATGACAGCAGGCCCGCCATCGGCACGGCCCCGCTTGCCTTCGAGCCGGTCAAGTCGCGTTCGCAGCGTTGCCATTTCCGCCCCCTTCCAATGCCACCACGCGAGCTTCGAGTTCCGATGTTTCGAGCGTGCGCCGGAAGGTCTCCACAAGCCCCATGATATGCGCCCCCTCGGTCGGGGTTAGATCGCCCAGCGCCACCGCTTCCACCACCGCGCCAGCAGCTTTTGCCGCATCGCGCGCGGTTTCCATGCGGGGCAGGTCGAATTGCACCGGGGCGTCACGCCTTGGCGGGGCGATGCGTTCGAGGCATAGGCGCAGCGCCGTCCCGTCGCCTTCCAGTGCCATTGTCACGGCTTGGCGGGTCAGGGCTTCGGGTTCACCGTCCAGAAGCGCCAGCGCGGCCTGTGTGGACTTATGGCGGGTGCCCCTTGGCTTGCCGGGGTTGCCGGGCGCAAAGGTGCCATCCGTATTGCGTCCGTTTTTTCGGTCGGTCATGCGCGCCCCCGTACCACATCCGCCGCGCGTACAATGGCTTGCAGGTCTGAGTCGGCCAGCGATTGCGGATAGGTGCCTGCCGCCTTCGCTGCCATGATGCGCGCGGAAATATCGGGGGGCAAGTCGATGTCCAGCGACTCCCCGGCCACGGGGGCCGGGTGGATGCGTTCAAGCTTTGCGATGCGTGCGCCGATGCGTGCCATTTGCTAATCTGCTAACTGTTATTTGCAAAGGCATACCGCAAAACGACACCCCGCGCCAACGAAAGGTCATTTCCTGTCGTCGCTATCCTCCAGGCGCTGGCCAATTTCGGCAATCATCCAGATCACCAAACCCACGACAAACGCCATTGTTCCCTGATCTACCGCTTCACCGCTTGTCTTTGTTCCAAGAAAGGTCCGCGAGGCCAATTCCATGGCTTCAAGGTCTTCGGTGCCGAAAGCTATAAAAAGCCCCATGGCAACACGCAGCAGCCCGAGAATGACGGCAAGAATGCCAACCCATTTTCCCAATTTGAAAGCAAACATAGTTCAGGTCTCCAAAGGTTCCGGGTAGGTCAAACGGCGAAGCGCCCGCCTTCGGTCGTGCGGGCATGGCCCAGCGCGCTTAGGCTTTCCAGAAGGGGTTGCACGGTGCCCGCGCGGCCACGGTGGAATTGGCGGGCAACCTGTTCGGGGGTGGCTTCGCCAAGGTCGGCAAGGGCTGTCTGCACCGCCGCGATCTGTTCGGGCAGGGATTTGGGCCATGGGGCCTTTTGCGTCGTGTCCTTTGGGCCGATGTCGAGCGCGGCCTGGTCGCCCTTGGCCTGTGCGGCGCGGCCTTCGGGGTTCTGGTAATCGTGGCGCAGCCAGCGGACGTGCCCGCGCGCTTCCTCGGCGGCTCGTTCGCGGTTCAGGTCCACCAGCCGGTGCAGGATTTCATCATCCGAAAGGTTGGCGGGCCAGCCATAGGCGTCGGCCACCGCCGCGTCGATCTGGTCATGCAGGTCGCGCAGGATGCCCACCAGTCCCTGGTCATAGATTTCGCGGTCCTTGCCCTCGATCCGGTCGCCCGCGCGCAGCTTTTCCAGCACGTTATACATGGCTGTGAGGGTCAGCTTCGGGTGTGTGCCCTGACAGGCCAACACCGCGTCGCGGTTCTCGATATTGCGGAAGTCGCGCAGCACGGGTTCCGACGGGCTGGCCTTGCCATGGGTGCGGAAATGCCATTGCAGATAGCCGATCCACAGCACCAGTTCGGCCACCGCCGCCGCCCACGGGTTCAGTTCCAGCCCCAGGAATTGGTGCGGGTCCACCGTGTGCCCGGCCAGCGATAGCGCCGCCTGTTCCTCGCCCAGTTCGGCCAGAAGCGCGGTCACTTCGCCTTCAAGGCGTTTCATCAGTTCGAGCGCGACATAGAGGAAGTTGCCCGAGCCGCAGGCCGGGTCCAGCACGCGGATTTCGCAAAGTTGGGCATGGAAGGTGCGCACCGTGTCGCGGGCCTGTTCCATCTTGCCCGCGTTCGCCAAGGTCAGCGCCGCCGCCTGCACGTTCCGCCAGTCGGCGCGCAGCGGGTCCATGATGGTCGGCACCACCAGCCGTTCGACATAGGCGCGGGGGGTGTAATGCGCGCCCAGCTTGTGGCGCTGCCGCTTGTCCAGCGCGCGTTCCAGAAGGGTGCCGAAAATGGCGGGTTCGACTTCGCGCCAGTCCTTTTGCGCCGCGTCGATCAGCAAGGATAACTGGACTTCGGACAGTGGCAAGGCGTCGGCTTCCTTGAAAAGCCCGCCGTTGAAGCGTTTGAGGTCGGTTGTCAGCGCGGCGGAAAAGCCGCCCGTGTTCATGGTTTCCCACAGCGCCTTGAGCGCGGGGGCCGCGTGTTCGGGATGCCCGCGCAGGCGCGTCAGAAGGTCGGTGAAGCTGCCATGCGGGATAAGGTCCACATCCTCGGCAAACATCGTGAACAGGCACCGCATCAGGAAGTTTGCCACGGCGTCGGGCTTGTGTCCTTGGCCTTCGAACGACTTGCCCAGCGCCGCCAGCCGGTCGGCCACTTCGCGGGTGACTTGCGCCGCAATCTTCGACGGGTCGAGGGCGTGCGGGTCGGTCCATATCTGGCGCAGGCGGTCGCGGGTCGCCTCATCGCGCAGGTCATCCATGGTGATGCGGTAGCGGTTCCCGTCCGGGTACTGGGTATATCCCTGGCCCTGCCCAGAAAAATCCGCGTAAACCTCGATGACGTGCCCCACGTCCACAATAAGCAGGAAAGGGGCCAGCCATCGGTGCGCGACACGGCGCGGGCATAGCCATCCGCCTGATTGCGGGCGCGCATCATGGTGTCATCCCAGCCCCGCGTGCCGCGCGTGCCATGGCCCTTGCGGGTGGCTTTGGGCAGGTCCGCCAGCAGAGGGGCTTGGGCGTCATCCTCGGGCTTGTCGGCGGTGACGCCCTGTTTCGCTTCCATGACGAAATGGCCAGCGCGGTAAAGGTCGATGAAGCCGCGCGTCTGGCTTCCCGTGTGAATGAAGGTCACGGGGTGTTCGAAGTGATAGGCTTTTGCGGATGCGGTTTCGGTTGCCGGTGCAGGGCGGGGCACGTCCAGCAGGTCGCACAGTTCGTTCGCGAAGGTCTGGAAATTGGCCCGCTCGCTGCCCCCGGATTGCTGCCAACGGGCTATGAAATCTTCAATCTGCAAAACCACACCCCTGTAACCTTGGTACAGATCATTCTTGCAACGGCTGCAATGAGATAGAAAGGGGCTTTGGGAAATAGATATATTTCGTTTCGTCAGCCATCACCCCATTGCCTTGTGATGCCGTTCCAGTGCCGCCCGTTCGGCCCGTGCCGTTCCCAATCGGTCAGCGTGCGCCACGCGTCGAGCGAAACAACGCGGCCCGTCCATGTCAGGACACGCCCGCCAGGGCTTTCGCCATAGGGTGCCGGTGCGGGGTTATCCGGCTTCGCGCTGGGCTGGGACGATGCGACACTTGCGACAGCCGCGATACGAAAAGCGGGGTTTTGGGCTTCGGGGCGTTGCGACACTTGCGACATTTGCGACACGGGGCGCGCAGTCGGGGCTTGTGTCGCAGTTGTCGCAGAAGTCGCGGGGGGCTTCCCCGCGATTTCCACCAGCTTGGCTTGTGCATCAAACCACATCGCGCACCCCTTTCACGATTCTCCATGCCTCTTTCCGCGCCGCACCGCGCACCACGGCCCCCGCTTCCAGCCGCACCAGCCATCCATGCTTTTCGAGGATGCCCAGCGCCGCCCGAGCCCTTGGGCTATCGCGTAAAGAGTTCGGGCCACCGTTCACCACGTCGCGGGGCATGACTTCGGAATGCGGCCACCTTTCCAGCAGCCAATTGCGCAAGGTTTCGGCCCGGTCGATTTCCGCCGATACGGTCGCAGCGCTTGCCAGCTGCGCATTCCGACACATTCGATCACGTGTTCCGACGACATATGATCAGCCATTCCGACGTATCCGATCACCGCGAGATGACGCCGTCGGGCGT
>NZ_JBAPKY010000076.1:0-12874 GCF_037083785.1 Roseovarius sp. D22-M7 | reverse complement strand
CGGCGCGCTGGAGCGTATCGAGGACGGGCGGAATTTCTGAGCCGGTTGCCCGGCAAGCGCGTCGATCACCGCATGACCGACCGCGCAGACTGGCCGGAGACCGGGGAGGCCGGACACGACACGTCATGGCCCGCCTCGAAAAACCTTCAGGATAGGCGCTATTCTCTGCAGGAGCGTTGCGTTCAGGCGGTTTTATTGGGAGCTGACATTCAGGTGGACGTGAACCCATGATAGTCTTTGCGACGCCGCATGGGGGCACCGAGCCCTTGCCTGCCCGTCGGATTGGCCAAGATGCAGCCGGTGCGGTCGGCAGGTCCCAGCAAATCGGCAGTGCCAAATCCTCGCTGCGCGCGCTCCCAGGGTAATGCCCGTTGAAGACAAGTAGAAATCGTCGCTTCAGCGCGGCGAGACAGACCGCCATTCGGGCAAGCCGTAGCAAGATTTTCACCGACTGTGACCGGGTCGCGGACGAAGGCGTCGTCCATTGGGCTGAATGGTCAAGCCATTTGCGTCTCGCGACCTGGCTCTCCGGCTTGGCCGCAAGCGACCGGATTGATGTTCGATTTTCGTCAGCTGTTCGAACTCCAGAAACATCTATCGAAGTCCACGTATTTGATCATATCTTCGGTCTTTCCGACGGGCACGAGACGCGAACAGCCCTCGAACGCGTCGTAATTTTCGAAGACCGAGACCACACCCGTGGAGCCCGGTCCAGCACCCTGCGCGCAAAGACGTTCGCCAGGAGCCAGTTCGGCGACTTTGCGTTCTCCGCTCGGTGCCTCAGCGACGAACAGGTATTCATGAGTGTTGGCAGTGCGAACGCACACAGTGTCCGGCCCGGTCACGGCTTCGCCCGACGAGGCGACGGTCGGCACCAGCATGGCGGTCAGGACTGCAAGGGACTTGGAGGACATTCGGAGAGTATGCGTCTGGGCCCTTGCAGGCGTCAAATACGATGGCCTCACGTTTCAGAAACGCCGCCCTCAATTGATCGTGACCCGCGGACCTCGGGAATCGGAGTACGGTTGGAAGGATAGTTCACCCGATGGAGGAGACCTATGAATATCATGAATATCAAACACGGAATTCGCGGGGGTCTGGCCGTGCTGGCGCTGAGCGCGGGGTTCGCGACGGCTCAAGATGCCCCCTTTGGAACCGATGCGGACGCGGAATATGCCGCCCGGCTTTGGTCAATCATGGAAGAGATGAACATGGCCGGTGAGGGTATGATCCGCACCTTTCCATATGAGGGTGTCGCGCCGCACGGCATGATGCTTGAGACGCTCTATACGACCGCAACGGTCGGCGCGCATACAGGTGACCTGGTGATCAAGCGCAATTATGGACCCGAGGGCGTGAGCATCGACGCCGTCATGAACGATCCCGACAAACACCTCGGCGCTGTGACCGTCATGTTCCGCCGCGAGGCGGGGTACGATCCGGACAATGCCGACTGGTTCTGGGTCAAGTACCTCCCCGACGGCTCGCTGGACAAGAACCCCAAGGGCGCGCGCCTGGCTGGCAAGGTGGCCAAAGGCATGGATGCCGGCTGCATCGCCTGCCATAACAGAGCCGGCGATGACATGCTCTACACCACAGACCATCTCGGATCCGACTGACCCGACATGACATGCGATTGCGGCAACGCTCCATTCTTGCGCGGATGCCGCAATCGCAACAGACGCGTAAGGTCACAAGACCGCTCGACCGGCCCAACCACACCATCCCGTTGACGGAAACCCGGTGGTTTGGCGCTCGTTTCGCAGATGGCGGAGCGGCCCCGCCTCCTTCACGGCAGACAAGCACAGGCGCATGACCACAGGCCCATGACCCGCTGGATCGATACTCTGACAGACGAGGCGTGGCTAACCAGCCTCGGGCAGCGCTTCGAGGCGGTCACCGAAGAGATATTCAGTGTCCTGCGATGGGCCATTGTCGTCGGCTTCGCGCGCCATCTCTCGATTCACACGACGGCATTATGGTTCGACGCCATTCACTGGATCACCGGCGCGCTGCTTTTTGCCTACCTTGCCTCCCGCTTCCTCCTGCGCCCGGAAGTGCCCCTCTTCACCAGCCTCGACCGGCGCTGGAAGCGCCGCGTCCAGACAGCCGTAAACCTCGGGCTATGCATGCTGGCCTTCCTCCTCGCGATGTGGCTGATTGAGCATCTTGTAGATGGGATAGCGCGTTACCGCTTCGCCCCAGTCGTGAGCTGAGGGATCATCCGACCAGCCACGCGAGCGATATCGAAACGCCCGCACGCGAAAGCGGTATCGATTTCATGCATGCCTGTTCTTAAAGTCTGCTTTGAGGAGGCACGCCGGCAGGATTCTTGTTCTTGGACAGCCCTCTATGGCGAGATCACGAATGCGAACAGCGAGGTCTTCACGAAAGGAAAGCCACGCGCGATCCTGGAAGTCCAACGCGTCCGCGAGCGCACAGAACTCTTGCGCATGAGTGGTACCAGCTCGGCAGTTACTCTCTTGGGCACAGTAGGTGATACAGCAGCGCCTCAGGGCCATGCAGACTTCCATCGCCGAATTCCCTCGCCAAAAGGGGGATGCAGAGTGCGCGCTCGCCGCGCGCCCAAGAGAACGCAATCTGGTCCCATGGGTTAATCTCGGAACGGCGATATTTGCGCGGCCTGAACATGCGACGCTCTTTTGGTCCTCGATCAAACGCGTCACCTTCGGTGAGGAGATTATCTGCGGCACCTGCGAGGCTTCGGACGCCGAGCGACCACAATTTGCGGTTATGATGCCATCTCATATCAAGATCGCGCCGATCACCTACCGTTCAACACGTACCTCGGGCGGTTTTTTTGCCTTTCGATGGAGCAAGCATTCGTGATCAGGCGTGATTTCATCTCGCAGTTTGGGTGCCGTAGGGTACGTCTCGGACACCGCGAGATGCCGGACAACCAAAAAACACGACAGAGGGGATCAAAAAATGAAACGCACACTCACCGCAATGGCCGCGCTTGCCCTGACCGCCGCCGCGACCGGCGCGCAGGCGCAGGATAACTGCGATCCCGGCAAGCCGGGCGCCGAACTGACCGGTGCCGAGGCCGAGACAGTCTATAACTGCATCGCCGAGGAACTGCATGCGGGCTACACGCAGGGCGCCAAGCGCTGGATCCCCGCCGAGCATGTCACCGACTACCGCGACTGGACCAAGGCCAGCACGATCCCGGCCGCGCCGGGTTTCCACGGCAACCGCTTCCTGCTGACCTGGGTGAACGATACCGGCGACGAGGCCTACCTGGAGTATGCGGAGGACCCCGACATTCCCGCAGGCACGGTGATTGCCAAGGAGTCTTTCGCGGTCACGGATGCGGGAAACGTGCGGAAGGGTCCGCTCTTCCTGATGGAAAAGGTTGCTGCTGGCACGTCGCCCGAGACCGACGACTGGTACTACATGCTCGTCGCGCCCAACGGCGCACCCCAAGCGGTCAACGTGATGACCGCCTGCAGCGAATGCCACCAGGGCGCATACGGCTTCCAGGGCGGGCTCGGCTACCCGGTCCCGGAGGCGCGCGTGTCGAACTGACGGGCCGATCATCCTCACTCCCACGCACAAGGAGGAGCCCAATGAACGTGGACGCAAAACGCGAGCTGGCGAAGATCGACCTCGATATGGCCGATGACGGGGCGCGTCCCGTCGCCGAGGCCGCGGAATGACGGCCGGGCGGCCGGCAGCGGGCGGGCGCGCCCCGATGCGGACCGCCCTTGCGGCGCTTGGGCTGGCCGCGACGGGACTGGCCGCCGCCGGCACGGTGGAGCGCTGGCGCGACGCCTGGCCGGAGACCGATTTCGACCGGCACGCGGTCCCGCTCTCCGAGATCCGCTCCGGCGGTCCGCCGCGCGACGGCATCCCGCCGATCGAAGATCCGCGATTCGAGCCGGTGGAGGCCGCGCGGGACCGCATCGCCGCGCGCGAACCAGTGATTTCGCTCGAAATTAGGGGCGACGCGCGCGCCTATCCCCTCTCGATCCTGATCTGGCACGAGATTGTCAACGACACCGTGGGCGGCACGCCGGTCGCGGTCACCTACTGCCCGCTCTGCAATACGGGCATCGTGTTCGAGCGGGTCGTGGACGGGGCCGTGACGACCTTCGGCACCACGGGCAAGCTCCGCCATTCAGATCTGGTCATGTACGACCGCGCGACCGAGAGCTGGTGGCAGCAATACGGCGGACGCGCCATCGTGGGCGAGATGACAGGCGACGAGCTCGACGCGGTGCTCTCGCGCATGGAATCATTGGCCGACTTCGCCGAACGCCACCCCAACGGCCGCGTCCTGCGTCCGCCCGAGGGGTCGCGCCGCGCCTATGGCCGCAACCCCTACGAGGGTTATGACGCCTCCTCGCGCCCCTTCCTCTACGACGGCAGCTATGACGGGCCGGGATCGCCGCTGATGCGCGTCGTCACCGTGACGGGGCGGGCCGAGGCCTGGAGCCTCGCGCTCCTGCGCGAGAAGGGCCGGCTGCGCGCCGGCGATCTGGAGCTCAGCTGGCGCCCGGGGCAGGCCTCCGCCCTCGACAGTGCGCGCATCGCCGAGGGCCGGGACGTCGGCTCCGTCACGGTCATGCGGGTGGGCGAGGACGGCGCGCGCCACCCCGTCGTGCACAAGATCCCCTTCGCCTTCGCCTTCCGCGCCTTCAATCCCGGCGCGCCGATCCATCACCCCGAGTGAACCGCAAAACGACCGGAGGTCCCGCAGATGGTCCGCACCGCCACTCTCGCAATCGCCGTGTTCCTGCTCGCGGCCCCCGCCCTCGCGCTGGAGCCGCGGGAGGGCTGGCGCGTCCATCCCACGCAGAAGTCCTACCAGACGCTGCTCTCCGACCTGAAGGCGGCCATACGTGCCGAGGAGATGGGCCTCGTCACCGAGGCCGGACCGACCGGGGCCGCGGCGGCGCGCGGTATCGAGATCCCGGGGAACCGGGTCGTTGGCGTCTTCCGCAATGACTTCGCGGTGCGGATCCTCCGGCTGAGCACGGCGGCCATGATCGAGGCCCCGGTCCGCTTCTACGTCAGCGAGGAGGCCGACGGCACCGGGACGCTTTCCTACAAGACGCCGGGCTTCGTCTTCGCCCCCTATATCGACGAAGGCGGCGCGGATCTGGAAGCGGCGGCGGAAGAGCTCGACACCATCTTCGACGCGATCGCCGATCGGGCCCGCGGACCGGCAAAGGAGACATCCGATCAATGAGCCATCTCCCCTCGCTCCCGAACGGGACACTTATCGACGTCTTCGCGATCGCGCCGGAAATCTTCGAGCGCCTGCATGTCTTCGCCGAGGCGGTCATGCGCGGGGCGGATTCGCCCTTCTCGGCCGGCGAGCGCGAACGGATGGCGGCCTTTGTCTCGCGGCTGAACGGCTGTGTGTTCTGCGAGGCCTCGCACGGCGCGGCCGCCGGCCGGTTCGGCGCCGATCCAGCGGCGGTGACCGCCCTTGTCGAGGACCCGTCAACGGCGCCCGTTCCGGAGGCGATGAAGCCCGTCTACCGCTACCTGCGCACGCTCACCCTCGAGCCGGGCGCGGTCTCCTCGGCTGAGGTCCGCGCGATCCTCGATGCCGGCTGGCCTGAGGCGGCCATCACCGGCGCGAACCTCGTCTGTGGCGTCTTCGCGATGATGAACCGGCTCGTCGAAGGCCTCGGCATCGGCTCCGATCCCGCGACCGTCGAGATGGCGGGCCGGCACCTCCATGATCGCGGCTATATCGGCATCAGCGACCTTGTGAAATCGCGCGCCGGGTAGGGCTCCGGGCGGTCCGTCCTCCCGCGTCCGCGACACGCGCGAACCGATCTTCTTCGCCTTCCAGCGCAGACGCGACAACTGGCCGTGTGTCTTGCATCGCGCGCGTAGAGTGCCGGCGGTTTCGCGTGCTCGAAATCGTCGAGGACCACAGCCGGGTCTGCCCCGGCCAAATCGTGGACGTGTCACGCCTGACCTCACATAATCGATCAAACGCGACAAGCTTCCAACAGGTTGGGCCATATGGGACACAGGCCCGACCTTTCGGCCGGGTCACACGCGACAGACTGCATTGCGGGCCACTCACGCTTTCGTTAGCTTTGCGTGCAGGGATCGAGGGCAAGGGCGCGGAATGCACGCTTCCACAACGACGGCCGTAAGCGAAGGCGCCTTCGCATCGTTGTTTCAGGAGTTGCACGACCCGGCATTTCTGGTCGACCGTGTCGATGGGAGCTTCCTGGCCGCCAATCAGGCGGCGGCACGGTTGCTGGGCTATTCGCTGGATGACCTTGCCACGCTCAGCCCGAGCGACCTGCACCCGCACGAGTTGCCGCGCCTCAAGGCTTTCCTTCGGGAAGTGACCACGCATGGGCGCTGGCAGGACGACAACCTGACCTGTCGCTGCCGTGACGGCAGCTTCGTGCCGGCGGAAGCCCGCGCCACCACGCTGCACGTGGAAGGACGTGACTGCATCCTGATCCAGCTGCGCGACCTGCGCGGCCAGAAACTTGCCGAGGTGGGCCAGTCGGTGCGCAAGCTGTCACATGACCTGCGCAACGCCATGACCACGGCGCAGCTTCTGGCCGACAGGCTGGCAGAGAACGACGATGCGCAGGTCCGCAAAAGCGCCGACGTGATCGCGCGTTCCCTGGAGCGCGCCATCACCATGTGCCAGCAAACCATCGACGCCGGCCAGATCGCCAGCGAAGCGCCGTGCCGCGAAAGGTTCTTGCTGGCGGATGTGGTCGACGAGGTGACCGCCACCATGGTCATGCCAAGCGGCCTCGGTACACAAGTGGTCATGGACGACGCGGATGAAGACGCCACGGTGCTGGATGCCGATTTCGACCAGATCTACCGAATACTGCTGAACCTCGTGCGCAACGCCGCCGAGGCGGGGGCGCAGACCGTGCGCATCTACGGCGCGCGCGAAGATGGGCGGGCGATCCTGACGATCACAGATGACGGGCCGGGGTTGCCGGACTCGATCCGGGAGAACCTCAACCGTGAAAAGCCCGACCTTTCCGAAGGCAGCAGTGGGCTGGGCCTCATGATCTGCTGCGAACTGGCCGCGCGACACGGCGGCGCGATGTCGGTTATGGATAGCGGCCCGAAGGGGTCGCGATTTCGCGTCACGATCCCCGACGCCGCCGACGCGGTCTGAGCCGGGTTGGCAGGCAGTTTCAGTTCTTCTGGCCGATGGCCCCGTAGCCGCGGAATTCCGGATCGATCCGGGTGCGCATCAGGTTGTTGGCATAAGTCGCCATGGTGAATTCGGAAACCGTCCCGATGATTTCGACCAGCGCCGCATGGCCGAACCCGCGCTGGCCGAACCAGTCGATTTCCGCTCTTGGAAGGCGGCCGCGCGTTTCCAGAACGCGCCGCGTGGCGGTAATCAGGGCATCCATCCTATCGTCATCCAGGCGCGCGCGGGTCAGCGCCGCCTCGACAGCTTCCTGCGGCGCGCCGGCCTCGACCGCCTCCTTGGAAAGCGCGGCGCGACAATAGTTACAATCGTTCTCCAATGCCGTAAGCAGACCTACGATCAGTCGCTCCCCCTCATCGAGCGTTCCGTTCATGAGCTTTTCGTCAAGATGGACGAACCCGGCAAGCACGTTCGGGGCGACCGCAAGCGTACGGTAAAGATTGGGCACTCCTTTGGGATAATAGGCCCGAATGGCTTCGAAAAGGACCTTCTTGGGGTCGTTTTCGGCCTCGGCCACGCTGTCGGTATCGGTTGTCACTTTGGCGTCTCTTTTCCGGTCGATCAAACTCATCATTAAACGGTGTCGATCGAGAAATCCAACGCAGAGCAACACGAGCACCGTCACAATTCAGTCATGGGGACGCGCACGGCACGGATCACGACCGCAGGAAAACGGGAACTCAATGCGATAATGCGCGGGACGCGAGCCGGCCCCACTTTCGGCCCGACACTTGGACCTGAAAAATGAAGCTTTGACAGAGGTGGCTCAGAAAAGGGGAACATTTCAGAAACACAGACCGGCATTCAAGGCGAACATGACGACGTGTGGTGAGCCGCGCCGAAGCGCCCGTTCACCGATCGATCCGTGAGGGGCGCGGTGCAGGGTCCGGCGGCAGGATCAGCCGCCAGAAATTGGCCTCGACCGGTTCGAGATTGCGTGACGGGCTTTCGGGCGGTGCGCCGGTGGTGATCACCCTGGCCAGATCCGCCAGCACCTCCGGATTGTTGCGAAAATAGCTGTGGCTCGACTGGCCGGTCACGGCGCCGACATTGACGAAATGGACGTTCCGGATGCGCCGGAAGATCTCGCGTTCGGTCTCGCCCAGCTCATCGAAGGACAGCCGGCCGAAGCGAGTACCCGCCATCAGGAGTTGTGCGAGGCCGAGCGCCCCGTCATTCGGGTTCATGTAGACCGTGATGCGACCGAAAGCGGGTCCGAAATGCTCGGCGATCAGGCGCTGCCGGACCACCGAGAAATCCAGATCGGGGGCTGCGAGGATCAGCGTCTCGACCTTCAGCGTTTGCAGTGGATTGCGCCCCGCTCTTCGATGACAAGCTCGCGCAATGCGGTGGTCACCACGTCGCTGCCACGGCTGTGCGCGACAATGTGAATACGCTCCAGCCCCGGCACATCCTTCAAAAGCCGAAGGGTCTCCTTGAGGTGGAAGATCGAGAATTCACCGCTTTCGCGGTCCTTGAAATATCCGAACGCGCCGGGATTTCCCGCAGGCCAGCTGTATGCGACGGGCAAGACGTCGCGTCCGGTGACTTGCCAGAGCCGCGCCGTCGTCTCCAGCGTTTCTTCGAAAAGGCTGTTGAACCCATGTACGTAGAACAGTATCTCGCGTCGCCCGCTGCGCTGCAGGGCGCTGGCAAGGGTGCCGCGCATATCCGCCTTGGCGGCATTGTAGGCCCGCGTCGCGTCAGCATCCGGCAGGATGATGCCACGATCCTGGGAAAACGGCAGCGGCGTTTGTGGGAACCGCCTGATTTCATGCAACCTTTCGAGGTCTGGCCGGACGGCGTCAGTGGCGATTTGCGCCACGCCGAAGGTCATGGCCGGGCTCCGCTCTGTCGTATAGGCAATGCCGCCATCCTGTGATCGCTGGGACGCGCGGTCGGTCACGTAGTAGAAGGCCTCGCTGCGCTCTGCATCCCCCTCGGACAGCTGCGAGAACGTGGCAGGGCGTCCGCAGGCAGAAAGCAAGACAAGCGCGCATATCCAGATCAGGTGTTCGACAAGACGCATCTTTCGGTCCTTGGTGCTGCCACCAGGAAACCTATCCGGACATGCACGCGTGGGTCGAACACATTCCGGATTTCAAACGCAACAATCCGTGAAGATAGGCCCCGCCCCGTATTGGTGCCGTGCGCGAGGCTATCAACGCCCGGATGTGATGTTTGAACGCGTGCTTTGACGATGGTTCTATGGTCAGCCAGCCAACGCCTCGATCTCGCGTGCGATATCCTCGGCGAGGATCCCGGCGGTCTCGGCCGCATCTTTGCGCTGCGCATACGCGCGAAGTCCGAAGATCGACGCTTGCAGCCGCGCTGCCAATCGTTCCGGGTCCGAGCCGGGTGGGATCTCGCCGGCGTCGCGCGCGTGGCGAAAGGCGTCCGCAAATGTCATCTCGACCTCGCGTATCATTTTTTCGGCGGGCTGGCGTAGCATTGGATCGTCATCCGGCGTCTCCAGCAGGGTCTTGACCAGCATGCATGCGCGCGAGGGCGGGTCGCTGGACAGCAGACGGCCGATCATCCGCACATGTGCGGCAAGCCCGCTGATTGGGCTTGGCTCCCTGACGATCGCTTCGGCCAAGGTCGCTTTTCCAATGGCAGCGTAGCGGTCGAGCGCGGCGCAGAACAGCGCCTGCTTTGACCCGAAGGCGGCATAGATCGAGCCCGGGCGCATGTCGAGGGTCCGCTCGAGATCCTTCAGAGAGGTGTTGCGATAGCCGCGCGCCCAGAACAGATCCATCGCCGCGTGGAGCACGTCGTCTCGGTCATGGGTGGCTGATCTGCCCATGTCTGACACCTCGATCCCGATTGAGTGATCGCTCAAGAAGTATCTTGAGATACTGACGTGCGTAAAGTCAGGCAAGATACTTGAACGATCACTCAAGAAACAGCAAGGAGACCCGCGTGACCAGCTTTGAAATGCACACGATCGAAACCTCCGCCGAAGACAGCCGCCCGATGCTCGAAAATTCTCAAAAGGCGTTTGGCCGCATTCCCGGGCTGCATGTCGTGATGGCCGAGGCGCCCGCGCTTTTGCAGGCCTATCAGCAGCTTCACCAGATGTTCGCCGAGCAGACCAGCTTCGACAACGACGAGTTGACGGTGGTCTGGCAGACCATCAATGTCGAGCACAACTGCACCTATTGCGTGCCCGCCCATAGCGGTATCGCCAAGCGGATGAAGGTGGACGGTGCGATCGACGACGCGCTGCGCGACGAGACGCCGCTGCCCAATGCCCGGCTCGAGGCACTGCGCAGTTTCACGCTGGCTGTCACCTGTGGTCGCGGCCATGTCGAGGAGGCCGAATTGCAGGCCTTTCTCGATGCAGGATTCACCAGGCGTCAGGTTCTCGAAGTGATCCTTGGCCTGTCGCAGAAGGTCATGTCGAACTATACCAACCACCTCGCTGGGACACCGGTGGATGAGGCATTCAAGGGCTTCGCGTGGCAAAAGGCGGGCAAGGACGCCGCCTGACCCGCCCGGCCGCCAAATGCCGCCCCTCGGACAAACCCGGTCTCGTATCCTGCGAGGTCGGGTAGCCTTTTCTCAGAGTATTTTCTCGATGTCGTGCGTTGATACGGGTGAAGAATCCTATGTCCAAGGCTGGCACGGCCATCGTCGCAGCTCTTGTCGCTGCGTGACAAGGCGCGACAATATGCGATATACATCGCGGTGCCTCCCCCTCGCATCGGTCGCCGTGAGCCCCGCGCAGACCCAAGATTGGCCACATGCCGAGACCCTTGTACGGAATTCTGGGCATCAACCTGACCACGATGATCTCGGGCCGTTGATCTCAATGACGCCGCCCGTTCAGGGGGCCGAGAGGATCAAGTCGAACACCCCGAAGGCGGCGATCACAGCCGGAAGGTCACCGGGCGGTACGGTGGGGTCCCGGCCTCGTTTCTCATCAACAATCGCCTCAAGACAGCTGTCACGCTTTACCTCAAAGACTTGCACGGCCTCAGAGCAGTGCTAAGGCTTTTCGAGTGCACGGATGTTGTCATGCAGAATTAACGTCCCGGTGTAATCGAGCGTATTGGGCTGGGCGAGGCGGCTGCGCGCGCGGTGTGTCTCGATATCATCTATGTCTCGATCGCGGGTTTCGGAATCGAGGGAGACTGAACGCGCAAACCGATATATACTCCGCTGATCTGGGCACTAAAAAGGCTGGCAAGCGTATAGTGCGGCGAGGCCCCGGTTGGTGCACATGATCTTGCGCGACAAGTCGAACCCTATGCAGACTGCGCGGGCGATCACCGAGGTCTTTCTGGCGGAGCTCGCGGCGATGCCCGCGGTCGGTCTTAGCGCCCAAATCCTGGTAGCTGTCAATCTCGGACCAAATTGGGTCAGAAACCAGTTGTAAAGGTCAACTTCGGCTGCGAACTGGTAGGGGCCTTGGCGCGTGCGGCGAACGGCAGGTTCGACGGGCCGCACCGCAGCATCTCAGGCGACTGGTAAAAGGCTGCAGTGGGCCGTTCACGCTGATCTGTCAGGATGAGAGTAAGAAGTAGCCCTTCGCTGCAAACGCGAAATACTCGGCAGTGTCCCAACGATTGGGCTGACAGGCCATGCGCCGAGCCCCCGGCGTAGCGCAGCGCGCGGCCGGTGGTGATTTGGGCGGCGACCGTCGATCTTCGGCAAAGGTTCGGGTTGCAACACTCGAAGCCAAGGATCGAGATGACGATGACCGATGAGAGAATGGCACGGCTCGAGCCGGTTGAACAGCAGGCCGGTGGCGATCTCGTGCGCGCGATGCTGGCCCTTGCGGCCGGCCGGACCATGGAAGCCGAGGTCGAGACGCAGACGGGCGCGGCCAAGGGTGCGCGCGCGCCCCTGCGGGACGTTCAGCGAAACGGTTACGGGGACCGGGACACGCGTGCGGGTCGCATCCCGCTGGAGATCCCGAAGCTGCGCAAGGGCAGCTACCTGCCGAGTTTGCTCGAGCCCCGACGGACGGCCGAGAAGGCTCTCGTGGCGGTGCTCCAGGAGGCATGCGTCCATGGCGTCTCGACGCGCTCCGTGGNTGCTCCAGGAGGCATGCGTCCATGGCGTCTCGACGCGCTCCGTGGACGATCTCGTGAAGGCCATGCCCTGGCCGGGTCGCGCACCGTGGCGGCGGCGATGCTCAAGACGATCTTCGCCCCGGAAAGCAAGGCCGACGCGGAAGCCCAATGGCACACCGTCGCCGATGCCCTCCGCGAAAAGCAGGACAAGCGCGGCACCTTCATGAACGCCTCGCGCGACGATGTTCTCGCCTACATGGACTTCCCACGCGAGCACCGGGCCCAGATCGCCTCGACGGATCCGCTGGAGAGGGTAAGCCGCGAGATCAAGCGGCGCACCGATGTTGTGGGGCTCTTCCCAAACGATGACGCCATCATCAGGCTCGTCGGCGCGATCATGCTCGAGACCAACGACGAGTGGACCGTTGCGCGCCGATACATGAGCCTTGAAACCCTCGCGCGCGTGAACGACAATCCAGATGTCAGGTTGGCTGCCGTGACATCCTGATCAGACCTGAGCCTTTCCGAAGGTCGGCGTTCTTACACCACGCCTTGGTACACTATCAAATGGCATTGTTGCAGAACTCAGGCCTGAGGCATGACTTCCCCTTACCCCACTGAGGTCAGCCCACGCGAGCGATCTCGGCGGTGCCGAGGGCGTTGA
>NZ_JBAPKY010000075.1:0-12952 GCF_037083785.1 Roseovarius sp. D22-M7 | reverse complement strand
GGACTGGAACAGGTTCCTCGAAGACTTCGTGTCGGACCAACAAATCATCGACCGCGTCAAGGAAAAAGGCCCGCGGTTGTAACCGGGCGGTTACGGGCGAGATGGCCTGTCCGAAGGCGTTCCGGTGCGCTCGGCGGGTGAAACGGGTAGCCCAGGCAAAGAAGCCCCGCGATCCTCCCTTCCGCCTGCATGTCGTCTGCGATCATGCTGGCCACGCGTCCGCCCATCGACTTGCCGCCAATCACCAACGTGTCGACCTGCCCGAGCGCAGCGACTGCGTTCCGGTATTCATCCATGAGCTTTTCGATCTTCGGTGGTGGACGACGCGCGGCTCCTTGCCGCCGCTGTGCCATGTAGTCAAATTCGAAGCGTGCAACCCGGCACTCCCGCGCGTCAAGTTCGGCCGCGATCTGTTCCATGAAGTCCGAATCCATCGGTGCGCCCGCGCCATGAGCGAGCAGTATTGTGACATCGCTATGCCCCTCGCCGTCGAACAGGAACGTCATATCACCCTCCACCCTGGCAGCGGCGTCGCCGGAAGAACGTGATGACATGAAAGCGGTTCTCAAGCCACGAAGCTCACATCGCTACAGCTGGCTTTAGCCCAAGTTTTTCGAGAATATCTATTCCGTCCGCGGTGTGTTAGTTCGTCCGAATACTTTCTTTGCAGCCGCAGCGAAAGACTGCTCTGGAGGGCCGCATCGCGGAGGTGGGATAGTTTCATGAATGACTGGATAGGGCCGTCCATGTCGATGCAGTTTTCTCCCAATGCAAATCAAGTGTTCCGCACCGCCTTGAGCCGCTATTCAAACGCATCCTTCAGGTCAGCAAGGTAATCTGACAACTCATCGGGATATCCCCAACCAATGTGACCATAAACGCGATGAAGTTCTGCCTCAAGCGAAGGCAGGAATTCCGCAATAAGCTCCTGATCTTGCTGTTTCAGAAGGGTTTGGACAACACTCGAGAACATTGAACACAAGCTGTCATAGTAGCCCTCGTCAATGTCTCCGAACTCAAGTGTGAAATCATTGCCGCATTTCACGTAGTAGATCATGAGGGTCAGCGTATCGCGGATGTTGCCATTGGCTTTCTTGAACTCACTGATGGCTTTTCGGCCTTCGGCCAGTTTTACATCTTGCTTCCAAGGCTGCTTTGGGCTGATGGCACGCTGAATTCTTGTCATGTAAGGGGCAAGATGGCCCTGCTTTGTATCATCACTCAAGAAACGGGCATGCATGAACGACGCGTTCTCTGCATTCAAACGATAGAGGTCCTGCACAAGCCCGAGCAGTTGGGTCGAAGAAAAGCCAGACAGCACCGGCTTGACGTCTTCCCATGAAATTTTCGCACTGCTCATCGCCGCTCTCCCACCAAAACGCGTGTTGGGTAACATCTGTCTTTTTGGCGTCACTATGGTGGCCTCGGCCTTCTCGTGATCCTTTTCGGGTCAAGTTTAAGCTTGGCCGACGCGAAAAGAAAGTCCGGGAGCTGCGCGCCGTATCATGTGCGACAATCCTGGATCAAAACCCGATCAAGCCATTCTGGCAGACCGGTAGGTTTGCAACAGGCTGATTTCCCTGTGTTTCATGATTCCCAGCCAGATCTCATTCCAGCCGCAATCAAAACCCGATCAAAACTTGCCCTCAGGCAGAAAGCGCCATTACGAGGCGCACAAGGCTTGCGCCCAGAAGGCACAGGTAGCCGGCCCAGAGGCAGGCCCTGTGCCACGGTTTCCAGGCGTTCACCTCGTTTTCGCGTTTTTCAACCGCGACCGGGTGCGTCAGGTCGCGGGCCCTGGTTGGTTTGTCGGGCAGGTTGCCTGGCGTTTGAGCCGATTCCGCACCTTTTACCGGCTTGGCTCCGGAGCCGTCAGGCGCGGTGTTCTTGAGTTTTTGAAGCTTTTTCTTGTGCCTGTCGAGCACGAAGACGGGAACCGAGAGCATGAGCAACCCGACAAAGGAGGCGCCATTCAGAAGAATATCAGTTAGCACGTCTTCATGTGTTGCCATTGGTTTGCATGCCGGCAGCCCATGTTGGATCCATGAGATCGCTGGCTCCCGGGCTGGATGCTTTGGTCACTGATATACTGTCCACGATCTTCATCGAGACGATATCCATCAGCTCCACCCTGGCTGCTCCGATATGGACACTCGCACCTTGGCTGTCTTCTTGCCAGTCCTGAAGTATCCGCTTTGCGAGGGGAGCCCGGTTTCCGGCAAGACCGGCCAGTGATTTCCGGGCCTCATCCAGATGTCGGACAAAATCTTCGGCCTCGAAGCGGAACTGATTGGCAGTCTTATCCTGGCTCATCGTGCCATGCAGAAGCGCAACATGTCGTTGCAGCTCCTCGATTTCGGAGAGGATCCGGGAGATCGAAACCCCCGGTTGCGGGGTGCCCGCCGATACGGCCTCCGGCTCTCCGGGCCGGGCTTCCGCGCCGATATCAAGATCACCGCTCTTGTCCGCGGGAGTGTCGTCATGCGCGATGTCCTCACGCAGGATATCATCCAGGTCGGGAAACCCGATATAAATCGGGATGTCGCAGGCGGCCATGTAACGCTGAAGAGAGTCGACCCGTGGCATGTTGCCCTTTGGGGATTCCAGGGTTGCGATCTGCGATTGGGCCATGCCCGACCGCTTGGCCACCTCTTCCTGGGTCAGGCCGCGTGCCTTGCGGGCCTCACGCAGTCGCCGTGCCAGCTGCCGCCGCACGGTCTCCTTTGGGCTTGCCTTGTCGAGATCGGGATGAATCTCCCTGAGAAGTTTTCGTGCGTTCGTTTTCATGGTATTGCCTCCCAATGGCGATTGGGCCCGAGGTCAAGAGATTTCGAGGATATGCCTGGTGCCGCTTTGCGGGCATGATCGGTCCCGGCGGTGAGAATGTCGTGAACCTGGATTTCACGGGATCCCGTCTGGCTGGATGTGATGATCGTAACATGTGGCGCGTTCGGGGCTGGCACGACGCCGATCTCGTGCGAGGTTCCGTCATAATGCCAGTTTCCGGCCGCTTCATCCGAAGCGTGCCCGACTGTTTCGAGATCAGCAAGCGCTTCGTCGACACCCTGGGATTCATCTGGTTTCAAACCTTCAAGAACCTTACTGATATGTGCCTCACGACCAGGCGCGATGACGACATCATAACTCACTCTCGTCTCCAAATATAGGGTTTTTCATATATCATCCAAGGGCTATGCCCAAGGCGTTCAATACAAACAATTTTCCGGCTTAAAGTCAAACATCAGGTTTTGATAATCGAGCTTTTTTATTCAGCGGACGTTCCCCAAGTAGCCCACCACGTGGTGAAAAATTGTCCTGACGCAGCCTGCGAGTCAAGCGTTCGGTGCTCGTGTTGGCCGCGACTGTCGTGCAGCCACGCGGATTTGGGCGGATCCGGCATCATCATTTCCGGGATGACCGAGCTCTCTTTCGAACGACGGCTCGCGCGACAAGGGGAGGACGTTCAGTCATCATCGATGAACTCGCCGAGGAGGGCTTAGACTTCGAGCTGATCGGCCGAGAGATCGACGGCGATCTTGATCCCCTCGATCTCGTCTGCCACGTCGCATTCGGTGCCAGCCGTGCGCCGCGCTCTCGCAGGAAGACACCCGAACGCCATTCGGGTCACCGTCGAGAAGGAAGATGTTGATCGAGCGCAGTTTCATCGCACCGCACGACCGACCAGATCCATCACCCTGGCATAGTCTGTTACAACATCATACTTCACGCTGTCTGCGATAACGCGCTGGCTGATTTCATCGAAGAACTTGCGAGCGCTGTGAATCCCGGAGACAAACGTATGGCCCGCCCCGTTGCAAGCGACGATTGGGTGGCAACATGATCAGTCTGCACAAACGTATCCGGCATGTCGGCTCGTTGGCCGCTGCCAAGATGGAGATCCGCGCGTCCCGATCCTCATAAATGGGCCGGCCTCGTCGGGCCGTTTTGCTCCGAAGGTTTTCGAGACACCGGTCGACTGTCAGGCCATCTTCCTCTCACCACTCGCAGTTCGGGGCACCGGGCGGTGTTCGCGCCGGGTGCCGATCCGTGTTTTCAGCGCGCGGTCAGCGAACAGCCTCGAAACTGCGTCCGTGATGAAGCAGAGCCCACGCGATCCGTGCCATCTTTGCGGCCAACGCCACGACCGCGACGTTTTGGTGCGCGCGGGCAAGCAGCGCGCGCAGCCACCTGCCGGTCGCTGTGTCTTGTCTGGACAGGATGGGCATGGCGGAGCGCGCGCCCTGGATCAGCATCTTTCTCAGATACCGACTTCCTCTTTTGGTGATGCCAAGGAGTTTTGGTTTGCCGCCCGTCGTCGCCTGGCGAGGAACGAGCCCCAGCCATGCCGCGAGATCCCGTCCCTTCGAGAACGTGGCCGCATCACCGACCGCCGCGACCAGCGCTGTGGCGTTCAGCGCCCCGATCCCGGGAATCTCCGTCAGGCGGCCGTCTGTCTTCATGTGACCAATCGCCGGCTCGATCGCGCTACGCCGGCGCAGATCTCGCCTCGCCGTGCCCGAAAACACTGAGGCCGCCAACTAACAGAACGCCTTGGCGTGTCTCCCACACATGAACGAGCTTGAAGACCATGAGTTTCGCCGTCTTCTGCGACAGCGCCCCATTGGTTCGCACGGTCCGGTGCCGGACGATGGCGAAGACGCTCTCGATCGGGTTTCCCGTCCGCAGGTGATACCAGTGGTCGCCCCCGGAAGTCGTAGAAGGCGACCAGCTCCTCGCGATCCTTGGTCAGGCAGGTTGCTTTGGGGAACTCGGAAGATGGCTCGATCTTAAAGTTACGGAATGTCTCCGTGATGGCGCGATCGGGGCCGTCACGAGGCAAGCTGGCTGAAAGATCACTAAGTTCGTCCTTCTTTTGGTGGATAATAGGGTTCTTTTTTGTAGACGGTTCGAGATTTTCAGACTACTCGTAGCGTATGAATTCCCATGGCTCACACCAGATGACGCGCTGGCAGCGCGATCGACGCGCCTTCATCGAGCATCGCATTTATTGGCATGGCTCGATCGGGCTGGCCGATCTGATGGACGTCATGGAAATCAGTCGTGCCCAAGCCTCCAAGGACCTGAATGGATATATTTCTGACCACCCGGATCACCTCCACTACGACAAGAGCGCCAGAACTTACGTCATGGGGCACGCCTTCGAGGCGCATTACCTGTCGATCGATCCCGCGGAGTATCTCGCTGATCTCGCCGCTATTGCGACGGGGGCTGCGGTGCCGAAGTCGGACTGGGTCGTCGATCTCCCCGACATTCTCGCCCCGACGATCCCGGCGCGCGGCCTGAATCCAGCGACCGTGCGCAATGTTCTTCTGGCCTGCACGCAGCACCGTCGGCTCGCTGTCAGTTATCAGTCGATGTCATCGTCAGAACCGACCAAACGCGAGATCGCGCCGCATGGCCTGGCGCATGACGGGTTCCGCTGGCATGCGAGAGCCTGGTGTCTGCGTGATGGCATTTTCAAGGACTTCGTTTTGGGGCGTATCCTGTCCAGCTCCCTGGGCGATGTGTCGGATATCGATACAGGTGCAGACAAGGACTGGTCCGAAACCGTGACACTTCGAATCGCGTCACATCCCGGTCTTTCCGAAAACCAGCGACGCGCGATCGAACTGGATTACGGCATGACCGATGGCGCAGCCGAAATTCCCGTTCGCAAGTCCCTTCTGTTCTACACCCTCAAGCGCCTCGGCCTCGACACGGATCCCGAACTGCGCCGTCCGCAAGATCAGCATATCGTCCTCGCTAATGCGTCAGAGATCCAGAGCGCTCTCGACCGGAGAGCCCCATGACGAGTGCATCCCAGCCAGCTTATCGGATGTCATTCACTACGGGCGGGCTATTCTCGCAGGAGAGTGTCGAAGTGGCGCGCCTGCATCGCGACGGTGAAGCTTGGGAGGACACGGCCAGGCGTGCCTTGGTCAAAGGGGCGACCGTGCTGCCGAAATCAGCGTCGAACCGACGGTCCCTTCGTGAAATCACAAACCGACTCCGCGTGTTGACGGACACCGAGCGCCATTTTCTGCTGGAAGGCGCCGATCGCACGGACCAACAAGCCCTTCTTTGGATTGCGACCTGCCGCGCTTATAGGTTTGTAGGGGAGTTCGCCGTAGAAGTCCTTCGCGAGAGGTATCTATCTTACCAGATGGACCTGCCGCGTTCGTCATTCGATATCGCCTTGGAGAACAAGGCGGAGTGGAACGAGGGGCTTGCAAGTCTCAGCATGTCCACACGAAGCAAGCTTCGCCAAGTCCTGTTCCGTATCATGCGTGAAGCGGGAATTCTTTCGCAGGACAATCGTATTCAAGCCGCAATTCTGTCCTCTCAGCTGAGAACTCTAATACAAGAACATAAACCCGCCGAGCTGGCGTATTTTCCCGGTATTCCCTTGGTGGAGCGTAACCCTTGAAGACTGAATTGAACCGCAAGGAGCGCGCCGAGCATCTCCACCGGGTTATTACCAGCGAGCGGTTCCTGACGAAGCAGGGCCTCGGAAATGAGGTGCCCTTCTTCATCTGCCCTTTCCCGGCCTCGGAGGGCCTGACCATGATCGAGGACCGCAAGGACCTCGTCTCCCGCATCGGCCATTCCGGCGTGCGCGTGCTCGACCTCAGCCTATATGACATCGCTCTGGAAATCCTCGACGAACGAGGCATCCTTCAGCAGGTCCTCGAAATCGAGGCCGAAAGCGAGAAATCCGAGATCAAAGACGTCCTGCAAGGCGTGCTCGATCCGGCCAACCACCTTGTTCCCCGGATCGGTGAAGCCATCGAAGCGGAGCCGCATGATGTGATATTCTTGTCCGGAGTCGGCGAGGTCTACCCGTTCATTCGGTCCCACAACGTCCTGAACAACCTGCAAAGCACCGCAAAAGTGGCGCCGACGGTGCTGTTTTTTCCTGGCAGCTACACGCATGCATTGGCAACGGGCGCGTCACTGGACCTTTTTGGCCAGTTACATGACGACAAGTATTACCGCGCCTTCAATATCCTGAATTACGAGGTCTGACCCCATGTCACAGTTGCTCAAAGACATTTTCGAAAAGCCGGTCGACCGTGCCATCGACGGCGTCATCAAGGCCGATGACGAGGCAAGTCTTCGCGTCGAATTGGACGAATACGTGATCACCGGCGAGATCTGTCAGAAGCTTGAACAATTTCTCGAGGCCTACAACAACTACGAGACGTCGAACGGGGTTTGGATCTCGGGTTTCTTCGGTTCCGGTAAATCGCATCTGTTGAAAATGCTCGCTCTTCTGCTGGAGAACCGTGAGGTCGGAGGCGCATCGGCTCGTGACATCTTCGCCGAGAAGCTGAAAGACGAACCGATGTTGAAGGGCGCGCTGGGCAAGGCCGTCTCTATTCCGTCGAAATCCATCCTGTTCAATATCGATCAGAAGGCCGACGTCATCTCGAAGACGGATGTCGATGCCTTGTTGTCCGTGTTTCAGAAGGTGTTCGACGAGTCCTGCGGTTTCTATGGCAAGCAGCCGCACATCGCGCAGTTCGAGCGTGACCTGCATGGGCGTGGACAGTTCGAAGCCTTCCGAGCGGCGTTCCAGGACGCATCCGACAAACCCTGGGAGCATGGCCGCGAACAGGCGCTCCTCGAGGCGCGTCACATCGCAACCGCCTTTGCGACGGCGACGGGGGGCGATCCAGCGGATGTCAAGGACATTCTAACGCAGTATCGCAAGGATACGCGGGTTTCGATCGAGGATTTCGCAAGCACGGTTAAAGCCTGGATCGACGAGCAACCCAGGGGGTTCCGGCTGAATTTCTTTGTCGACGAGGTCGGTCAGTATATTGCCGACAACGTCAAGCTGATGACCAACCTGCAGACTGTCGCCGAAACCCTGAATAGCCGCTGCAAGGGGCAGGCCTGGATCATCGTGACCTCCCAGCAGGACATGGAGTCCATCGTCGGCGATACCAGGGTTTTCCAGAGCCGGGACTTCTCGAAGATCATGGCCCGGTTCTCGATCCGGATGCCGCTGGACTCGCAGAACGTTGCCGAGGTGATCCAGAAACGCCTGCTCGCAAAGACCCCCGAAGCGCGGGTGACCCTCGGCAACCTGCACGACCGCGAAGAGAACAACCTCAAGACATTGTTCGACTTTGCTGACGGGTCGATCAAGCTGAAGAATTACAAAGACCGTGAACACTTCATCTCGAGCTACCCGTTCCCGCCCTATCAATTCACCCTGTTCCAAATGGCCATACGGTCGCTGTCCCAGCACAACGCTTTTGAGGGCAAGCACAGCTCGGTCGGCGAACGCTCCATGCTCGGCGTGTTCCAGGAGGTGTCCAAGAAGCTGATGGACAGGCCGGTCGGCGGTCTCGCCACGTTCGATCTGATGTTCGAAGGCATCCGAACGGCCCTGAAATCGAACGTACAGCAGTCTATCCACCTTGCCGAACGCCAGATCCAGGATATTGACGACTTCGCCGTTCGTGTGCTCAAGGCCTTGTTCCTTGTGAAGTACGTGAAGGGGTTCAAACCATCGGTCCGCAACATCTCGATCCTGCTGCTCTCTGAACTGGATGCGGATCAGACCGCACAACGCCGCAAGATCGAAGAGGCGCTCAGCCTGCTCGAACGCAACACGCTGATCCAGCGCAACGGTGAAGTCTACGAATTCCTCACCGACGAGGAAAAGGATGTCGAGGCTGAGATCAAGGCGCTCGAAATCGACCCCTCCGAACTGTCCAAGGAACTTGAAACCCTCGCGTTCGATACGATCCTGCGCCATCGCCGGTTGAGACACGCAGCCACGAATAATGAATACGCCTTCACCCGGAAACTCGACGATCACACGCTTGGCCGGGAACATGAGCTGGCTATCAACATCGTGTCGCCTTTCAGTGAAGATGCCGACAGCCCGGAGGCCGTGCGGATGAAGACGATGTCCCGCGAGGAACTGGCCGTCGCCCTGAAGGCGGACACGAATTTCGTCCGTGACCTGATCCTCTTCAAGCAGACCGACAAGTTCATTCGCCAATCCCGGACCGGGTCGCCGCAACCTGGGCGTGACCGGATCATTGCCGAGAAGGGAGAACAGAACGCCCGCCGTGCCAAGGATCTCGAGATGCGCCTTCGCCGCCTCATGGGCGAGGCGCGCCTGTTCGTGCGCGGGGATGAGCTCGATATCGGGGGCGAGGAGGCTCAAGACCGGATCGCCAAGGCGTTCCAGACCCTCGTCGATAAGGTCTACACGAACCTGCCCATGCTGCGTGGCGTCAGCTATTCCGAGGCGGACATCAACAAATCCGTCCAGCCCGAAAGCAGCCTGTTCGGCGCAGATGGAACGGGCCTCGGCGAGGCGGAACAAGATGTCCTGAGCTTCATCAATGGTCAGGCCAGGAACGGGGTGAAAGTCTCGGTGAAGTATCTGGTCGAGAAGTTCACGACGAAACCCTATGGCTGGCCCAATGTCGCGGTTCTCTGCCTTGCGGGAAGCCTGTCTGCCAAGGGCAAGATCGAAGCGCGCATCGACGGCACGCTGACGGAAGGGCCTGATCTGGCGAAAGCCCTGAATAACTCCCACGCTTTGCCGAGCATCCTCCTGACCCCGCAGCAGGAATTCTCGGCAGCCGAGATACGTCGGTCGAAGGAACTCTACCAGGAACTCTTCTCCAGACCGGCATCGGGAGGCGACGCCCGCAGTCTCGGAGCGGAATGGGCCGAAAGCCTCGCCGAGCTGGAAGCAGAGGTGGATGACCTGACCCGTCAGGCCCGCGACTACCCCTTCCTCGCCGCGCTGGAGCCATTCCGTGACCAGTTGCGGTCCATGAAGAGCAAGCCCGCCACCTGGTTCATCACCGATACGCCGCGGCATGAGGATGACCTGCTGAACCCTAAGGAAGACATCCTCGACAAGGTCAAATCGTTCATGGGCGGTGCGCAGCGTGCCATCTATGACGAGGCGCGCGACACCCTTGCCCGGCAACAGGCCAATATCGATCACGTCGATCCTGAAGCGGGCCAGCGGATCCGCGATGTGCTGGCCGATCCCTCGTGCCACAAGGGCACCGCAATCCAGGACCTCAAGACCTCGCTCTACGATCTGAAGAACAAGGTCGAGCTGAAGGTTCTGGAGGAGCGCAAGGCAGTCATCGCCGCGGTGGACGAGGTCGCCGCCAAGGTGACACAGATGCCCGAATTCAACGGCCTGGACGCAGACAATCAGGCGCGCATCACCAACAGGCTCGAACGCGAAAAGGCAGGTCTCGACACGGTTGTTCTGATCCCCGTGCTGCAGAACAAGGCCAACCATGTGCGCACCAGCCTGCTGACCGAGATGATCGCCGAGGTGGATCGCCTCGCGCGTCCCCCGCAACCCGCTTTCACCCCGAAGCGTGGCGTGAACGATCCGCCGGCGCACGCCCCCCAGGCGCCGACCTACGTCAATGCCTCGCAGATCAAGGTACCCTTCACGAAGGCCTACCTGTCGGATGACACGGACGTCGCCGACTACCTCGAAGAAATGAAAAAGACCCTGCTGGCCGAGATTCACGCGGGCAAGAAAGTGATCGTCTGAATGGACACCAACGCGCTCAAGAAATTCGCCGCAGCCGCCCGCAACCTGCTGATCGACCAGGTCACGGCCAAACTCGACCTCGTGCTGGCCGAGGGGGCGCCCGCGCGGCGGGAGCATCTGCGGCCGGTGAAGGACCTCGAGAACGCCATCAAGAAGGACGGTCGAAAGCAGATCATCGAACAGGTGGCTTACACGTGGTTCAACCGCTTCACCGCCCTGCGCTTCATGGATGCGGGTGGCTATACGCAGGTGCGCGTCGTCTCCCCCGCCGACGGCGCCACCCGGCCCGAGATCCTGACCGAGGCGCTGGCCGGTAACATCCCCGAGGGCGCGCCGGGCGAAATCGCCGCGCTGCTGGAAAACCGCACGCCGTCGAACGACCCGCAGGCCGAGGCCTACCGCCTCCTGCTCGTCCACGCCTGCAACGGCTGGCACAAGCACATGCCGTTCCTGTTCGAGAAGATCGACGACTATTCCGAACTGCTGATGCCCGAGGATCTGCTGTCGCAATCCTCTATCCTCGCCGAACTGCGCAAGGTCATGACCGAAGACGCCTGTCAGGACGTCGAGATCATCGGCTGGCTCTACCAGTTTTACATCTCGGAGAAGAAGGATCAGGTCTTCGCGGGCCTCAAGAAGAACCAGAAGATCACGGCCGAGAATATCCCCGCCGCGACGCAGCTCTTCACCCCGCACTGGATCGTCCGCTACCTGGTGGAGAACTCGCTGGGGCGGCTCTGGCTGCTGAACCGCCCCGATAGCCGTCTGGCCGAGCGGATGGACTACTATATCGCGCCGGAAGAGCCCGAGACGGATTTCCTGAAGATCGGCAAGCCGGAGGAAATCAAGGTCTGCGATCCGGCCTGCGGGTCGGGGCACATGCTGACCTTTGCCTTCGACCTGCTCCACGCGATCTACGAGGAAGAGGGGTATGAGGCGACCGAGATCCCCGCGCTGATCCTGACGCACAACTTGACCGGGGTGGAGATCGACGACCGCGCGGGCGCGCTGGCGGGTTTTGCGCTGGCGATGAAGGCGGCGGCGCGGCTGGGGCGGCGGCGGTTTTTGCGGATGGAGGCGAAGCCCGACATCTGCGTGTTGCAGAACGTGGCCTTTACCGCCGAGGATGTCCGGGATGTGGCCGCCGTGGTGGGCAAGGACCTGTTCACCGATGAGCTGCGCGAGACGCTGGGGCAGTTCGAGCAGGCCAAGAACTTCGGCTCGCTGATCGTGCCGAAGCTGCGCGACCCGGCAGAGACGCTGCGGGTGGTGGAGGCGCGGGATTTTGGCGGCGACCTGCTGCTGAAGGAGGTGCAGGCGCGCGTCGTGGCCGTGCTGCGCATGGCCGAGTCGCTGTCGCCGAAGTATCATGTGGTGGTGGCCAACCCACCCTATATGGGTAAGCGAAGCATGAACGACCGCCTTAAATCGTTCGTTGAGCGAAACTATCCCGCCGGGAAAGCAGATCTTTTTGCGGTTTGCATGGAAGCGTTCGCCGCGTTGACCTTGGGTCGCTCTTACCTCTCCATGATCAATATGCAGTCCTGGATGTTCTTATCGTCATTTTCGGACTTGCGTGACCACTTCATTCGATCTGGTTCATTCGTAAGCATGGCGCACCTTGGCGAAAGGGCATTTGATACCATCGGAGGTTCAGTTGTCTCCACGACTGCCTTCGTTTGGAAAACAGGCGGAGACTTAAAACGGAAAGGTGAATTTCTTCGTCTTGTCGAAGCTCGAAATGAATCTGAAAAATCAAAAAGGCTGCGCGAGGCGAGCCAACTTGACCTAATCTATCGGGTGTCGAGCAAAGGACTGGCATTGATACCGGGTAGCCCTTTAGCTTACTGGGCAACCGATGGGCAGATAAAATCCTTTCTCAGCGAGGAGAATTTTGGAGATATAGCGTCGCCAAAAGTTGGGATGCAAACGGCAGATAATGAAAAGTTCTTGCGTCTCTGGCATGAGGTTGTTTTTCAGGAAACTTCATGTTTCCGGTCAGATCAAATGAATTGGATTGCTTACTCCAAGGGAGGAACCTATCGGAAATGGTATGGGAACAACGATTATGTTCTTCATTTCCGGACGGACGGTCGAGAGCTTAAAAAACAGAAGAACGCAACGCTACCGGATTTATCAGTCTACTCGGCCAATCGCTGCACATGGACCGATATTGGCGGCGGGAGTCCATTTGGAGCGCGCCAAGCGCCCCTCTTTTCATTCTACGACATCAAGGGCCATTCTTTTTTTCCCGCAGAAAGAGCAAACGGTGTCTTGTCTTGCGCAAACTCTAAGCCCTTTAACAGGCTGCTGAAGAAGTCTGGCGAGAAGAATATTTTCCCGATCATACGGGTTTCAGCCAGACGGTTTGCGGGCGACGGGCCACGCCTTGGG
>NZ_JBAPKY010000074.1:0-13055 GCF_037083785.1 Roseovarius sp. D22-M7 | reverse complement strand
TCCTCCACGGAGAAACTCCTTCCCTATTCCAAGACAGGGACGGATTCCCAGAAATCATAAGTCAGAAGAAGGTGGGCCCCAGATCGCGCTTACGTCTTACATGACCCGCGTCCTGCGCCTCACGCTGCTCGCGCCGGACATCGTCGAGGCAGTCCTGGACGGGACGCAGGCGCCGGAGGTTACGCTGGCGCGGGTGCTGGAGCCGTTTCCGGTGGAGTGGGCGGAGCAGCGCAACGTTTTCTGGTGACCACCGCGCGCGGTCTCGTCTCGGTCGTTCGATCAAATCGCAGAAAGAGTTGGCTTTCTGCCCCAAAATCTCGCGGCCTTTTCAGGCGGAGCGAAAGGCTGACAGAGTCAGTCCACGTGAGCCATGATAGTCCGGTAAGCTACAGTATCATGGCGCGAGTTGTCTGCCCCGAAATCCCCGTTGCGACCGCTTGAAGGCCATCGACGACGAAGCATCACAAGTCAATGTCGCAGGTTTAACGAGCCGGAGCGAAAATCCCTGGGGCAGGGCCGCGCTACTCGACGACGACCCTGCCGCAACTGCTGAAACAGGGTTCCCCGCCATTCTCCCCCATGCAGATGACCCTACAGGTGTCGAGTTCTTCGAAGCCTCCTCGACGGGGGAGCATGTAAAGACCGTCCACCTGTCCCGGCAGGCTTAGGCCGGTGTTACCCTCGATGATCTCCCGCAGGCCATCGGTCTCCTCGAGTCCCTGCATGAGCGTATCATGCTCGATCTGGAATGGATCGCTACTGTAGGTGATCGCGCCCTCATCAAGCCCAGGCGGCAGCGTCTGCGCCAGAGCGCCGCCGGCGATCGCTAGTAATGCTACCACGAGACCACTGCTGGTCAGGGAGTGGGCTTGCTGTGTGCGGCTAGAGTCTTCCATTGGTAGTATCCTTTTATGGCTGCATCGAATTCCCCAATGAACCCGGCCACGGCTCGGCAATCGAACTTCTCCTGCCGTTCCTCGCTGGAGAACTCGGCAGTGTAGAAGATCGTGCAGTCGCCTCTCGGCAAGGCGTCGCGCCGTGCATTGTCCGCGACGCGGGAGATCAGTTCAGGGTCATCCTCCGAGTAGAACAGAATTCGCCCCGACTGTCCCTGCGGGTCATCCCGGTACTGATGGACGTAGCGAAACTCCTCTGGACCGATCGTTGGCACGGGGGTGACGGTCCCGCTCCCGTCGAGACGCATCGTCCGGCGTGCCTCTAGGCTTAGGAGTTCCATCTGGACAGAGCGGGCCGGCGGGATTTCCTGCTCTATGAGATCGAAGCTTCGGATGATTTGTCGCTCCGGAATGCGGTCGTCGCCCTCTATGATGGGCGGATCGATCGCGACCTCATAGCGAGTCAGGAAGATTGAGCGACCGGCTTTGTTTCGGACGCGAGTAGAGCGTTCGGTACGGAAGGTTTCGACTGCGATCACAGGATTGAAAAAGACGGCGTTGAATATCCGCCGCGCTGGATCGGCGACGAAGACCGCGGCAGAGAAGAGCACGCCGACAATGCTGGTCAGCGTCAGGAATACCTTGCCGTATTCGAACAAACGACTATCGTGTCGATCGCACTCGGTGCAGATCGAAGCGCCTGCGGGCATCGGCTTGCAGCACCATCTGCAGCGTCCGTCGACCGGCATGGACCTCCCTTTGTTCCGAATGCCATTCTCCGCTCGAAGGATGACAGGGCAGGCCCGAAATGCAAGCGCGGGATCATGCTCGGTGGGCCGTGTGCCAGCGGGGGAGATCGAGGCCGCCGTCATTGACTAGCTGCGCGCGGTGTTCCGCCAGCCCGAGATCGTGGCTGGGACATGGAAGGCAGCGCGCGCATGTCGACGACATCACCGGATCCGATGCACGCGCAGCCCTCCAGCAACTCGACCCGCTGTGGGACGAACTTTTCCCCGCCGAGCAGGCGCGCATCTTGGCGCTGCTGGTCGAGCGAGTGGACATCGACACGGACGGGCTGAACGTGCGGCTGCGTGTCGACGGGCTTGGTGGCCTCGCGCGCGAAATGCTGGCTGGAGACATGGGAGCGGCCGCATGACCCGCGGCGCGCCGATTCCCGAGACCGTGACGCTCCACGTCCCATTCCGCGTCGTTAAACACGGCGGGCGGAAAGAGATGCAGTTGCCTCAGGGCGCTACGCATCCGAGTCGGACGGACAGCGCGTTGGTCAAGGCGCTGGTGCGTGCTTTCCGCTGGAAGCGGATGCTGGAGTCGGGTGAGTTTGCCACCATCGCCGAGCTGGCCGAGCGCGAGGGGATCGCACCGTCCTACATGACCCGCGTCCTGCGGCTCACGCTGCTCGCGCCCGACATCGTCGAGGCGATCCTGGAAGGCACACACGGGCCGGAGGTGACGCTGGCGAGTGTGTTGGAGCCGTTTCCGGTAAAATGGAGCTGCCAGCATCAAAACGGTGGAACAACCAAGCATGAAGAAAATACGCGACTTCAACATCGGGATAATTAGGCCGATTTCCTCACTTCTCGCATGGAACGATTGAAGAATAACCGGATCAACTGATCCCGCGCCTCCGGGTCGCCAGTGCGCGATCATAGTCGGACTTCGCGTCGCGGCGCAGATAGCCGTGCCCGGTGACCATCCGGTTGATCAGGTGCTTCTGCAAGGTCCGTTCGCCGTGAATATCGCTTGCTGAAAATGTCATGGTTTCCTCCGATCTTGCGGCCGGCAAGGGCCGTCAGGTAGTCGCGAAATTCGCATATAGCGTCACGAAAGAACCGGACATCCGTGCCAAGGTATGACACCGATCAGGGTCGAGAAGCCTTGCAAGACAAGGAGTCAAATTCTTAATCCGAAGTCACGCGGACAATTCGTTTGCTGCGACAAGCGCTGCTGCCGCATCGAGATCATGTTCAGTTTGCCCGCGAATTAGTGCCCTGCGGCAGCTCGATACGGAAGATGAAAGCTCTGCACCTCCGCCAGCGAAGCCTTGGCGAGCGGCATACATTGGCGGCGCGACCTGACCGTCGTCGCGCCAGTGGCGTTCGATCCGATCATTCGAACGCGACGCGCGAGCGCCCCGACGCCGTGACCGCGGCGTGTAGATTTCCCTCAGACAGCCAGAGGTGCGCGAGCGCGAGCTCGGACAGACTGAGCGTGAGCGTGGCCGTGGAACCAGCGATGCGTTTCAGTTCGATCGACATATCGGCAAGCTCCGCCAGCACGGCGTCATAGCCCGCGCCAAGCGGCAGGGCGACCCGCTCCTCGATTGCCGCCTCGATCGGCGCCTCGACAACGAAGGCCGCGATGCGCGAGAGAAACCGTGCCGATGCGAGGTCGAACTTCACCTCCCTGAGGCGAATCTCGCGTGTGTCCGAATCGATGTCGGGGCGTGCGGTCAGAAAGACCTTTGCCTTGAGCCCCAGCCATGTGAGGCCGGAGACACGGACCCCGATGACGAGGCGCTCGCGTGCCTGATAGAGAGTCACGTCCAGATCGTCATAAGCGATCCGATCAAGCTTTTCGTCGATCACCGCCCTGACCTGATCGGTCACGATGGTTTGCGCCGCCTCGAGCCCGATCTGTCCGGTCATGCTTACCCGAAAGCGGTCATCGGGCGGCGCGTCGGTCTCGATCTCGATGAAGCGCTGTGGCGGCGGGCCGGGCTGCTCGAACACCACGGCGGGAGCGGCCACGATGCCCGGGCTGACAAGCAGATACCCCGTCGCGTTGGATTTGACGATCCGAGGCGCGGCAACACGCACGCGCTGTGGGTTGAGCGACAGGAAGGGCGTGACATCCGGCGGCAGCACACCGGGCTTTTGCGCCTCGATCAGCGGCGCGAGGTCGATGGGCTCCGTGAGGAGTTTCACGATCCCGGCGAGCGACGCGTTTATAGCTTCGGCGCGTACGGGGTCTTCGGGCAAGTCTGCCAACGCGCCGGTCAGCGCGTTCTGGAAGACGTCGGAAAGTGCCGCGAGCCCCTTGCCGACCGCCTCATCGAGGGCCTTCTCTACGGTGCCGTCGAGTTTCCTGCAGGGCTTGCCGCGGCTTATCTCGACGCGGCCCACCGACAGCCCGATGTCGATTTTCCCGATCGCGCGGCTTCGATCCATGTTGTCGGCCTCGAGCGTGGAAAGCAACCGGGCCGTCGCGGTAAGCGAGGGGCCGCAAGCCTTGGTGGTTTTGCCGTCGAGATACGACAGCACCGAGGCCGGGGCCGTCAGCGTGCTGTCGATGCGGGCCTCAACCTCGAGCATGCCGTCGCGCGCGGCCAGATCGATATCGGCGATAAAGAAATCATACGTGACGTTAAACTTCTCGCTCGGCAGGGGGACGGGCACAAGGTCGCGCGCACACGCTCCCAGGGCCCTGGTCGCCTCGTCGACACTGTCGAATCCGAACTTGACCCCACAAGCGCCCTTTTTCACCTCTTTTTCTATCTCTTTTACGACGGGCAAAGATATGCTGGGCGCGGATCGCGCTGCCGCTTGCAGGCAGGCGTTGTATCCATCGACGGCAGCGTTCATGTTTTTGGCATCGCACCCAGCCTCCTTGCGGCGCGGCAGTCCGAGAAGCCCGCGAATCAGGTCCGCCGGTATCCGGTCCAGCTGGCCCGAATAGACCGGCTCGCCGGTCACTATCTCGTTGTGCAACGCCTTTTCGAGCGCCGGGAGCGCGGCGCGGATCCGGGTCTGGACGCTCGTGACCGGCCGCTCGACCTCATAGGCAACATTCTCCGCGGGGGGCGGGCCGTCGGGGCCGAAAACCACGAAGATGCGCAGCGCCGCGATCCCGGCCACGAGTACGAGCGCGGCGCCACCCGCGATCCAGAGAATGCGCCTAAGCCGCATCTTTCAACGCCTCGATCTCCGCTAGCTCAAGCTCGGTGGCCCGTGCGACGTCCTCGATCGGGAGGCCGGCAGACAGCAGGTCCCTCGCGATCCCCCGCCTCGATTGCGCCTCCGTCTTTTCGGCCATGTCGCGAGTCGCTCCGGTCTCGGGGTCGACCCCGCGACGGATAAAGTCGTCTTCGAGCGCTTCTACCTCGTGTGCGACGCTGTCGGTCGCACCGATGATATCCGCCGTGGCCTTGTTGACCGCCGCGGTCGCGGAGCGAAAGGCGCGGATATTGTCGCTCAGGAGCTTTCGGGCCTCGGCGAGTTCGGCCTGTTGCAGCAGCAGGCTGTGGGGCAGCCGGAACGGGACAATCTTTTGAACCGCCCGCCCGGCATCCCCGACCGTGTCAAGCCCGATCTTGTCGAGAACCCGCGTGCCCGGCGAGCCGTAAAGATCCGGCTCGACCTCCCGGGTCTCGGGGACGGCGATCCGCTCGGGGCGATCGACAGCGTCGCCCTCGTGGAGCAGGCTGAGGCTCCTCCGCTTCACCGCGGTCTGGACGTAGATGCGCAATGCATCGTCAAAGGCGGCCCGGGCCATCCACATCTTGGCCTCGGCATCGGCCTCTGTGCCCTGGAGTTTTTCCACGGCACGATTCCAGTCGCCGGTTTTCATGAAGTGATCCGTATCATCGATGAATTCACCGGCAGTTTCCACGGCGGCGCCAGCGCCGTCCCTTATCGTCTCGGCGGTCCCGACAATGCTCTTTCCGATGTCTCGAAAGGCGTCCCGGGCGATGGTCGCGGGGTCACCCGAGACCGGGGGCGAGGGGATTTCAGGACGTGGTAAGCGCGGGGCTTTCGGGGCGATCACCGGCTTGTCTACCAATTTGCGCACTGCTTGGCCGACGCTTTTCCCGATTTTCTTGAAAAAAGACACCGTTTTGTCCTTTCCTCGGACGCGACACCCGCATCGCTCCGGGCAGGAAGCTAACATGCATTTGAAACAAATGAAAATCTTGACACATCTTTCGGTAACATTCATGAATAAAGGGGTCAATAATTTTTCAAATGATAAGGGTCTGATGAAAAAATTCCTCATAGTCATGGAACTGTGTGCCGTTTCGCTCGCTCTGTCCGTGCATGCGGCCAGCGCCGCCACGATCGTCAACGGAGATTTCGAGAACGGTCTGACGGGGTTCACCATCCGCGATTTGGGTGCAGCCAATCCGGCAGACCTGGCCACGATCGGCACGAATGGCGGCAACAGCTTCCTCAAGCTCGAAGCGCGCCCCGTCACAGGGGGATTCGGCACGGGTGCAGAGCAAGAGGTGACCGTCGACGCCTTGCACCCGGTTCTGAGCTTCGATGCCGCAGTGCTCGAAGAGAATGTCCTGTTCAACGGAAATCCGTCCGGGTCCCTCGACACGCTGAGCGTTCAGGCGGAATCCGCCTTGCTCGACGAGATCGTGTTTCAGATCAACAAGACCTCGACGGTCGATACGTTTCTGACCGACCTTGCGCCGCCTCCGGACGTGAGCGCTGCGCCGGGCGCGGTGTTCGGACCCGCGCTTTCGGCGTTTTCCGTATCCGCGGACCTCTCCGCCTTTTCGGGGCAGACGGTCGATCTGAAGTTCCTCGCGTTTAATTCCGAGCCCAATGTGACGCAGACGTTTTTCGGCGTGGATAACGTCAGGTTCAAGCCCGCCCAGCCCGTGGCGCCGGCGCCGATCCCGCTCCCGGCCTCCATTTGGTTTCTGCTGGCATCCTGCTGCGCGTTGCGCATGTTGCGTCGCGGGGCGGCGTGACCGCGCCGACACCCGAGACCTCATCCCGGAAAGGACGCCCTCATGACCACCGAGATCGATGAAGACACCGATTGCAGCGAGTGGGCCCTGGAAAACAAGGTTGAGCTGCCCGAAAGAGCGATCCCGATCAAGAACCTGCCGGACGAGGCCGAGTATGATGGCCTCTTCAAAGGCGGCTCGCTTATGGAGGAATACGAGAACACGGTCGCTGACATGGTTGCCCTTCACGAGGAGTGGCGCGACGACACTCTGGAATGGTCCAACCGGATGGATCAGCTTTTTGCGCAGATCGTCGTTCTCGAACGCACGCTGCGCGACCAAGGCTCCGCCCCGCCCACCGATGAATTCGAAGGTGTAACCGACAAGGCTATCGGCATTTATATCCTCAGTGCTGCCGGGTTGATCAAGAGCGGCGTGGGTTTGTGGTCGCTGCTCAGGGGAAGCAGTGCCGCGGCGCCCACAGGCGCCGTCGCACCCGTAAACGCCGGCGCAGATGCGCGACGCGTCTCGACCGGGGTGAAGGCGGGAAAATGGGCCAAGCGTTTTCAGAGGACGGGAAATTTGCTACTTGGTGCTGGCACGGTTCTCTCCATCGGCATCAGTGTCAAGGACCTTATCGATCGCAACAAGACACTTGCCGATTTCATAACCAACTCCCATGAGTGGCTCTACGGCAAAGATGAGGGCGGCAATCTGATCGCGAAACCGGATGTGACCACCGCCGACATTACCGTCGGCGGTGCCGCCGGGCGAATCCTCGAGATGGAAGCCGCAGTGAGCGACATTCACGAGGCAATCCGCACGCTCGCCCGCCTCGAGGGGATCGCGATCGAGGACGCGGACGGCAAGGCGCGGGACATGAACCTCGTGTATTGTGAGACCAAACAGGCCTTGGGCGACACTGTCCGGTCGGCGAGCCAGGTGATGGCGGCGCAGGATGTGGCCACGCGGATGCTCTGCATCGATTACCATGATGACGACATCACCTACAGCGACGAGCAGATTGCAACGGTCACGGGCGTGCCCGCGGATGTCGTACAGGGGATGCGAGGCGAAGTCGCCGCTCACCCTACCGATATGTGTCCCGGCATCGCGCCAGGCACGTGAGGGAGACGTCCATGAGCTGGAATTTTGGAGACGCGGTCGCGGGTGCCAAGTCCGATGTGCTCAAGGGTTTGGACGCCGGCGGCGACTTTCTGACCGGTCCGTTCAAGACCGACCAGTTGCTCGCCGGTCTCGAAGCGGCGCGGATCGAGCTGGCGACTGCCAACGAAGAGCTTGCCGTCGAGGAAGACGCGCGCGATCTCATCCTCGCGGATCTGCGCATGATGGGGGCCAAGACCATCGTGCTGACCTCGCTCGCGACCGAGATCGCCCTCATCGCCCCGCCCGTGTCCGGCTCAGAAGAAGAGGCGCATTTGCAGCGCCAGAAAGACGTCTATGATCCGCTGGGGCATGCGTTGCTGGCCACCGGCGGTGTCATGCTGGCGGCGATGCTGCCCGGGATGGCGGCGTCCACGATCAAGATGGTGTCGATGGGCCGGTTTCTCAGCAAGGCCTCGAAGGGAAAGACGCTCTTGCGGTTCTCGAAGGTCGCCAAGGGCACCGCCGTGCTCGCGACCGCGATCTTTCTGGTGGAAACGATCATCAAGATGATTCACGCCGAAGAGCTTAACGCGGAGATCAAGGCGTCGCGCGAGGAGCTCCGCGAAAAGATCGCCAAGGCAAACCGGGCCTGCGCGAAGGTGTCTCTGCAACGCAGCGAGGCCGAGGCGCTTCGCAGCGAAATGCTGTCCGAGGCCGGCGTCAAGACGGTTCAAGAGTTTCTCATCAGCATGAACCAGGCGATTGCCGATGTGTCGGCGCAGGCGGCGCTGGTGACGGTCGCGCGCAACCTGCTTCAGGCCGGGCAGGGCACTGATCTTGTCACCCGGCTCGTGCAGCTCGATCCCGAGATCGTCGCACGGATCGATCGGCGGCTCGGCATCGAGCGCGCCCTGGTCGCAGGCGAAACGGTAACCGCCATCGCGGACGAGACCGGCGCGGACCCTTTCGAGGTTCGGGTCGTGGACCGCGTCCTTGCCGTACGCGGTGATGCGGCCCGCGGGTTCGGCGATGACGCGCTGGCCCGGCGGCACGGCGTCACCGAGGCGGTAGCCGATCAGCAGATCGAAATCGCCGATACCGAGTTGGAAAAGCACTGGGACGGCTTCCCCGACGGCGCCGTGTTCGCAGATCTGGCCCGCGCCACGCTCATTCCAGAGGATGCCCTGCGCCTGCTGGCCGCCGAGACGCTGGCTCGGGCGGATCTGTGGGCAGGTCAGACGATCGAGGATGTGGCCGCAGCCCATCCCGACATCGCTAGCGCGCGGATCGAGGCCTTGGCCGATGACATCACCGACGGCCGCGCCCTTGTCGCATTGGGCGAACTCGAGCGCGATGAGCTGGCTGTAAAGCTGCGCTTGCCGGCGGTATCGATCGCGCAGTCGGTGACATGACCGGGCAGCGCTCGGTCATAGATCCGTCATTCCGCAAAGCCTTTGCAGCCAGTCTCGCGCTTGCCCTTCTGGCGGTCTACACGGTCGCGGCAATGGCGATGATCCTCGCCGTTCTCGAGTCCTGCACAAAAACGCCTGCGGATGTGCCGGACTGCGACACGGTGTCGGAGCGTTTCGGTGACGGCTACAGATATGTTCTGACAACAGTCGGCGGCCTTGTGTCGGCACTTGTTGTCGGACAGTTGGGCGCCGCCCGCCCCGGAGAGCTTCCCAGGCGCGAGCAACGGGCCGAATACTCGCGGCTCAGGCGCATCGCGTCGGGCACGGTCGTCGCGATCTACCTGATCGTCTGGGCTGGGGTCGGCTTTTCCTCCTTGATCGTGGGGGTCATGCTGTATCCCGAGGCGAGTTCCACCGTCTCCGACATGGGGACCGTTTGGCTCGGCCTGGCTGTCTCGGCGGGCTACGCGTATTTCGGCATTGACCGAAACCAGTGAACGGGCCCGGCTTTGCATTCGGCCGGATTGGGTGCGATATCGCTCCCGGCAACCTCGGCGCGCACGTCATTACCTCGGACCGCATGACCGCTTTGGCGATGTGTCCCGTGTGAGAGCTCTATATCGGCGGCATGTCCGGGAGGCTGCTGCCGGTGATCAACAGTTGCTGGACAGTTTTCAACCTGCACGTGATATGCTCATTTCAGGGTCGCGCAACGCCGTGCCGCATCCTGCGGCCCGGACGGGTGGGGGCTCGCACCGACATCCGAACGGGGGAGGATCATGCGGTTACATTATGCTGGGGGCACCATCGCCACCGCGCTTCACGAAGCGGGGCTCGCGTTCGGTCCGGTGCGGCTCGATTTCAAGGCGGGCGAGTAGGGCCAGCCCACCTACCACGCTATCAATCCCAAGGGCCGCGTGCCGATGCTGGTCACCGATCAGGGCATGCCGATCGAGACCGCGGTCACGCCCGATGCAGGGCTGAGTCGTAAGCTGATGACCTGAACGACGCGCACGCTACTCGGCATACGATTATGCAGCCCCCAAAGCTAGTGTGTTCGGCGGCGAAGTAGCCGACTGCGGCGCGGAAGGTGCCCTGCAGCTCGACGGTTTCGCCGGCGGGGAGAGTCACCATCGTCAGCAGCCATAGCGTCGTGGCTTCCGAGACGTGAGCCCTACTGATCTCCCCGAGCGAGCCACGGAGCTCGGTCGCGCCGTTCAGCACGAGCCGCTCGCTCATGCGCGCCGAGGTGCTGGAACTCCTTGTCGAGCAGCTTCGCGCCGAAGATTTAGGTGCCGTCGACAGGAGCGACAAAGCGGTCGTTGCCGGAGACGAACGCTGCATGGTCGTTGGTGTCGGTGTTGTTGATCGCGACTTTCGTCCAAGTGTTGACGCCGACATAGTTCTCGTAGTTGGTGTAGCCCTTGAACCGCGGCAGTCGCGGCTGATCGACGATGCCCATGGCGTTCTCGATGCTCAGGCCATCGAAGAAATTGTTGCCATTGGCCGAGACCGCAAGGCGGAAGCGGTCCGCCCCGAACAACGCCGCAAGCGCCTTGGTCACGAAGCCGGCCTGCAGGGCCAGCCGCCGGTCGAGACAAGCACGCCGACCGGCAGCATTAGCCATGTGCTGCTGCTGCGATACTGCAAGGTCATGGTCGGCTCCCCGCCCACCCTGCGCGACGTAGACGAGTGCCGCGTCGCGGCAATCGGCAATTTGCGCACACTAAAGCGACCACCGAACGTTCGACGTCTGTTCCATCTTACCGAATGCCACCCACGTCGAAGTGCTTAGCCACACCTCTGCAAAACTCGTTCAATTTTAGATACATGCAAGCAATTCACCAAATGGACGCAGTCATCAGGTCCGGAGAATATCGGCCCTGAGAGACCGCTTGCGACCCTCTTGGCGCAGGTGCCAGTGCTCAGCCCCTCCCGCATAACCCTCGAAAACAACGGGAAAATCCGGCCGCAGCCGGGAGGAGAGAAAGCTTTCGCGCGGGCAAGTGGCGGAGGGGACGGGACCGGGATCGGACGTTCTCCGCCCCACAACACACTGGAATCATGAGTTTCTCGTGCGGCTCAACAGTTCAAGCCTCGCATACGCGACTGACATCCAACCGATTGCGTGTGCGTTGGCGCGAGCCTCATTCGCCACGCGGCCCGATGTCTGGTCCCGCCATGAAGCGGGCGGACTGCACCCGTGAAAGCTTCTTCCGCGACAACGGGAACCCGTCCGCCGCTGCGCCATATGCCTGCAACACATTCTTTCCGAGATCGACGCCAAAGATTGCAACTTCTCCCTAGAATGCGCTCTCCCAAGGCTGCGCTTCTACAACAAAAGTTTGGGATATCGCAATGCCGTACGGGCAGAGCGACATCAAGCACATGTATTAAAGTGCTCAAAGCGCTCGTGGCGGGTATCGGGTGATAGTCGGTCTCTACTTCCGCATAGGGAAACCATTTCTGACTAGCCAAAGGAGGCCAAACCCTCCCAAGAGCAGCGGAAGTCCGGCAGGAAGCGGGATTGGCGTGGGGTTCGCGGATTTGATGCTGAAGCTGCCGGTTACACCGGATGTGGACAAGAGGGATGTCGGTGCGAAGGGCGAGGCGCCGAACTCCCCGGTGAGAGTGGCGACGGCAAAGGTGCCGAACTCGGTCTCTGCCGGGCCGCCAAGCGTGTCGAAGAGCATCTCGACGATGTCGTCGCCGTCCGGGTCGGATACGGTCGAGACATGCGCCAGCGTTCCGGACAGCCATGCGCCGCTGTCGTCCGTCATCCCGAGGGCACCGGACGTGAAGCTCAGATCGTCCGCGATGTCTCCGGTGATCACGACCGACAATGTGCCGTCCACGGGCGTGCTGGCGGTCGGGGCGCTTGCATCGCCGGACCCGAAGAAACCGAAGAAATTCACCATGTCGAACGGTCCGGCGACTTCTGGAGCGGGCTCCACCGATATCCCGGGAATACTCGAGGCGTCAGCAGGTGCTGCCGAGAAGGCTGCCGCCGCAAGGGCCGCCAGTGCCATGGTGGGGATCGTTTTGTTCGTCATCTGGAAACTCCGTAACAGGTTTTAGGGATCGTGGTGAGGTCTCGTTGCAGGTGCGCTCATGCCACTTCAGGCGAAGCTGATCTCGTCGATTGAACTCAAACCTTGCAGCACCACCAAGTCGTTCTCGCCGCCCGCGAGGTTGATGTAGGTGTTACCGGCAAAGCTGCGCGACGCGGCTATGTCATCAGGGTCGAGGCCCAGGCTGTCGAGGTCGATGTCGAAGTCCGTGACGTTGGCCACGTCGCGGGCACCGTTGCCGATCAGGTCGCGGAACTCGAACACATCCGCTCCGCCCTTACCGATCAGCGTGTCGAGCACGCCCCCGCCGGCTGTGATCAGGTCATCCCCGTCCGTGCCGATGAGCGTGTCCCGGCCAGACGTGCCGGTGACCATGTTGAACTCCGGTTCCGTCGCGTCGACCACCTCGATGGTCAGCGTGCCCTGGTCGGTCGCCGTGCCGTCGGAGACGGTGTAGCTGATCGTCTCGGCGCCCACGAAGCCGGGATCGGGGGTGNCCCTGGTCGGTCGCCGTGCCGTCGGAGACGGTGTAGCTGATCGTCTCGGCGCCCACGAAGCCGGGATCGGGGGTGTACTCGAACGAGCCGTCCGTGGTCACCGAAAGATCGCCGTTATCGGCGGCGGTGAAGGACTGCACGAAGATCGTGTCCGCCGCGTCCGGGTCGCTGTCATTAGCCAGCAGGCCCGCCGCCGCGCCGATGGTCAGCGTCTCGCCGTCATCTGCGCTGTAGGTCTCGTCGGCCACCACCGGCCCCTCGTTGACGACATCGATGGTTAGTGTCCCCTGGTCGGTCGCCGTGCCGTCGGAGACGGTGTAGCTGATCGTCTCGGCGCCCACGAAGCCGGGATCGGGGGTGTACTCGAACGAGCC
>NZ_JBAPKY010000073.1:0-13326 GCF_037083785.1 Roseovarius sp. D22-M7 | reverse complement strand
GGGGCGCCTCCTCGGGAGGCGCCCTACTTATTGCATGGCTCCGAACTTTGGATTGGCCCACGCGTATCGGGAAGGCGGTAAACTCGGGGCGCTTAAATAGACCCCGCCGACCCGGACGCGCCATAGGACTGACTCGATGCTGCATATGACGCCGCGCTGAAGGTGGAAGACATAGCCGCTGCCGATGGTCTCCCGTGGTCCGAAGCCCGCCAATTCGTTTAGGCCGGTTGCGCGCCTGAAACTGGTGTTGGTGCCGTGCAAAGGCACCATGCCGCGCGCGTATTGCGTATAAAAAAAGGGACATGGCCGTGACGCCGCCGATCGTATCCACCCAATTATCCCCCTTTGACGCCATACACCCACCCTTTTCAGGTGTCCGGAAATTGCCGGAGATGACGCCATGACCCGAGACCAAGCCGCCGTCGCCATGGCCGAGGCAGTGGAGGCCGCATACCGCGCCTACTCGAGCGCCTGCGACACCGAACGCCGAGCGATAGACCCCGCCGCCGACCTCGACGTGCCCGAGGGCCTGCTCGACGAGGCATACGAAACCGCCTTGACGGTGGAGGGCCTCGCCGCCGAGCGCGGCATATCCTGGGCCGAGGCGCGCGAGCTGGTGTGAGGCAATGTCAGGGCCGCTGACTTCAACATTCTGATCCCATCCCACACCTAATCAGGAATACGTGAGGTCTGCAGAACTCATTTAAACGGAAACAAGGCTTCATACCCCTTTGCGTGGAGCGCAGAGATCAGACGTATGCCAAAGATCCGGTTGCCGTGCAAACTCCAGTGATCCGTGTCTCTATATGTCAGCATATCTTCAATTATCGCTTCCTCTGGTAGGATGGTGTCGATCGCATCGGCGTGCGACAGGTATGGTACTCCGCGCGCTGCGAAGGTTTCGGCAAATGCTCGGTCAACGGCAGACATAGCCTCAGAGATACCCGGATCCTGTGCGCGGGCAATCTGTGGTTCAAAGGGTTCTGTGACAGAAAGGTGGCGGGGATCGATGCCAAGAATCGGCCGGGGCCCAAGAGCGAGTACGGGAACATGTGCCGCCAGAGTCTCGAGATAGTCGCCCACCTCTTCGACAAGGTCCAAGTGTAATCCCTCTGCGCCGCGTACACTCCTGTAATCGTCAAACACTGTGAAACCGGCTTGGGTATAGACAACCAGAGCGACCCGATCCGGATGGGCGGCCATCAAATTTTGCACGCCGTCATAGGGACATTCATGGGGTGGCGGGGACCCAAGACTGCGGTGCGGTCTGCAATACCCGCGTGTAAATCCGATCATGACTTCTACCTCGGACGCCACGGCAAGCGCACCATACAGGTCTCCCGCATGTGATCCGCCCGTCACGATCACCGCGCGCTGGCCGTTGTCGGTGCAGCGCAGCAGCATTTCTTTGGCTGCTGGCGTGACCATGGAAAATTTGTGGCGACAAGGTCTATCGGCGGATATGTCGGGATTTTGAATCAGCCCAGCGTTATTGGCTTTCTGCAGGACGGTATAACGCTCCCGGGCCTCATCGGAGAGGCTTGCGGTGTAAAGAGTTTCGGTGAGCTGGGGCGCACCAATCGGCACAATACCGATGGCGGTCATGGCTGTGAGGCTTGCGGCCGAGGCGGTGAAGATGGCGCGGCGGGAAAATCCGCCTGCACTCGGGCGTGTGCGGAAAGGTTGTTCGACAAAGTACCAGCTGAGCCATGCGAGTGGCACCGTCGCGACCGCGAGACTTACCATCAGCCAGAGCGGCGGTTGGCCTGACGTGGTAATGCGTGCGAAAGCCAACAGTGGTTGATGCCAGAGATATATCGAGTAGGATAAAAGCCCGATCCAGACCATTGGTCGCCAACTGAGGATAAAGCCCGTCAGGCAATCGGCCCGCGCGAAAGCAAGGATCAAGGCGGTGCCCGCAACCGGCAACATAGTCCATGGCCCCGGCCAAGGAGTGGCGTCATTGAGACCTATGAGTGCGCCTATCACAAAGATCAGACCAAGCCCTGCCAGCCAAGGGGCGTAGGGTGTCTTGGTGGGTGGCTTACCCTTGGTAGCCAATGCCACTAGGCTACCAGCCAGCAACTCCCATGCGCGGGTCACCGGTAAATAAAAGTTGGCCACCGGCTTCCAGCCCGCGGAAAAAACGGCGAGCGCGAAGCTAAGCACAGCCAACCCAATGAATATGGACCAGAGCGTGGCGTCCGAGCCGTTTTTGCGCCAGCGCCAGAGAGCCAACAGCACGAGCGGGAAGACAATGTAGAATTGTTCTTCTACGGCTAGTGACCACATATGCAGAAGAGGACGTTCCTCGGCAGAGGTAGCAAAGTAATCGGTGGTGCGCCAAAAATAGACGTTGGCCCCGAAAAAGGCCGTCGCAATCATCGAGGCACCGTATTCCTCGAGCCTTGGCGGTGGCAGGGTAAGGGCAGCCATGAACGTTGAGGCCGCAACTACAAGCGTCAGGGCTGGAATGATGCGGCGCGCACGGCGTTCATAGAACCGCCATATGGAAAAGCGATCACGCTGCAAGTCTTCCAGAAGTAGCGTTGTGATCAAGAAACCCGAGATAACAAAAAATACGTCAACACCCGCATAACCGCCTGCAAAGCCCGGCAAACCAGCGTGAAACAGCACCACAGGCACCACCGCTATCGTGCGCAGCCCGTCAACGTCTTTGCGGTAAATCATGATGAAATTTCACCTTTTCTCATATTCAAAACGTAGCCGTGAACATCGTGCTTTTATCCGTCAATCTCGTTGTTTTCTTGACATTTATCGACGACTTTATGCGCCTGCATGCTGAAAGTTTCTGGAGACGCCATGACCAAAGACTAAGCCGCCGCCGCCATAGCCAAGGCTGCAGGAGCTGCGCACAGCGCCTATTGGAGCGCCTGTATGCCGAAAGCAAGGCGCGACAGACCCCGCCGCTGAGCGCGGCATATCCTGGGCCGAGGCGCGCGAGCTGGTGTGAGGCAATGTGAGGTTTTGTCAGGTTTCGCAGCGCGGCGCCCGCGAGAAGGACGAGAGCGCGCGAACGCAAAGGACGTGATGCGTGACGCTGAAGACGCATGACACGATACATTGCGCATGATGCGCGATGCATTTGACAGCCGATTGCGTTGGGTGTCCGCGGGCTTGTGCGAAGTTGGCAAGAAATAGGAACGTTAACTTCAAAATGTCACGCGGTCGAATGCATCCACTTGATCTCTTTGGCCAGAGCGCGCGAGTTCGTGTCAGGTTTCGCACCGCGCCGCGAACCTCATCATTTCTCAACATGCCTAACCCTCTAACCCATTGCCACACAACGTTTTTTCTACGTTAACCCCCTGCGCAACAATGTTACGCCGCCTTCGGGAATTTCCGCGATACGATAGGTTATGGCGTAAGTGCCTGAATTCGTTTATAAATCCCGAATTGAGAATTACACATAATGAAGGTTGCGCGCCGCCTAGGACTGGCCGGAGCTAGCAGCTTCCGCCAAGGTCGAGAGTGCCGCTCGCCCGGTTTGTGCGACCGTCGAAAGTTAGCTAACAATTCGCACCCCATAGATAGGCCGCCCATTGCTATTGATAGCCTGACAGGCTTATCTTCAGGGGATAATTTATACACCCCTAAAAAGGGGAGGAGGCGGGCTTGGCGATCATCGCTCTGGCAAATCTGAAGGGAGGGGTCGGCAAATCGACATTGGCCGTCAACATCGCCGGAGCGTTTGCCCCCAAGGTCGCCCTTGTCGATGCGGATCCGCAGGCCACCGCGACCGCCTGGGCCGAGGATGGCAACCTGCCCTTCCCCGTGATTGAGGCCCCGCTGACAGGCGAGGACGTGCAAGCCTGGATCGAGACGGTATTGGCGATCGAGGCCGCCCAGATCGTGATCGACCTTCCGCCCATGCTGGGGAACGCGACCGCTGCCGCCCTGGCAATATGTGATCTAGCCGTGGTTCCTGTGTCCCCGTCCGGGGCGGATCTTCGGGCTACAAACCGCGCGATCGAGCTGATCGCAGAGGCCAGGGATCAAAGGCACGACGGCAAGCCCCGCGCCCTGATCGTGCCGTCCAAGGTGGATCGCCGGACAGCCGCAGGGGCCGAGATCGAGGCCGTGCTACATGATTATGGCGAGCTGGTCGCGCCGGTCATATCGCAAAGGATCGCCCATGTGGACGCCTTCACGGCGGGTCGCTGGATCGGAGATTATGCCAAGGGATCCGCCGCCCATGTCGAGATCCGCACCTTGGCGAGTGTGATCAAGAAACTAGCAGAGAAGGGCTAAGGGATGGTCAGGCAATCGCTTAAAGGGAACGTGAGGCCTAGCGCCAAGGATGCGGCCCAGAAGGCCGCGCAGATCGCCGGGAAGCTGTCAGGATCCGCGCCGGAAACATCATCCGATGCGGGCTATCAGGGCGAGACTGAAACCGTTTCGTATAACCTGCCCGTCGAGTTGATCGAGCTTTATCGGGACTTGGCCGAGGAGCGCCTGAAGGTCGAGCGCGCGGCAAAGCGGGAAGCCCGCCGGAAAGGCGAGAAGCCCCCGCAGGCGCGACGGTCCGCAAGCGCCCTTGTGCGGGATGCGATGGAAGCCTACCGGCCCCAGGTCGAGGCAGAGCTGAAAGCCCTACGGGACAACTAGCAGGCTTTTGCAAGCCTGAGAGCGTGTTTTCAGCTGTGAGGCCGTTGCGTTAATTCTAATTTATGACCTTACCCCCAAATTGGGGGAAATATGTTGACCTTTGTGCCGTCATACCCCAAATTGGGGTATGAGAACGAACTTGGAACCAATCCCGTTTATGTCACCTGCGCAATTCGTAGAAGCGATCCGAGATCGGTCCAAGTTTCATCACATGGTTCTGTTTACAGACCATGCTGAAGACAAGATGGAAGAGCGGGACATAACCCGTCGTATGGTTCTGAAGGCGTTGTCGCGCTGCGATTCGTTAGAAGATCCGACGTGGCGAGTGGATTTGTCCAACTGGGAAGGGAAAGTTGTCGGAACGTCAGCAGGTGCGCGGATCGCCATCGTCTGCGCGATTCGGGGCGACGATTTAGTTGTCACTGTTGTGACCACGCACCCTGCGGGTCGCTGAAATGGAGGAAGCACGATGCAAGAGGTTTTTCACTATAAAACGGCTGGTTTGCCGAACGTCTGGTTGCAAGGTGGCGTTGAGTTCGTTGAGACGCCCTATGGGCCTGCGACAAAAATCGAGAATCTTGAAGATCTGCATCGGTTGATCGCCGAGGACATTATCAACCGTCCTGGTGTCATGACGCGAGAGGAATTTAGATTCCTGAGGCGTGAATTGGACGTTTCCCAGCGAGCGCTGGCCGGCATTCTAAAGACTGATGAGAAAAATGTTAGCCGCTGGGAAACCGGGGAAACAAAGGTACCTGGACCTGCCGCCGCAGCACTTGGAGCTTTTTACCTTGCAACAACAAAGCATGATGACATTGCGGAAACCATGAAAGAAATTGCGGAACTTGACCGTGAGATTGTGGAAATGCGGACATTCCGGATGGAAGGCGATCATTGGGAAACTGCCGCTTGAACCTAAGCGCTTCGCCCCAACGCCATGAGCGGGGCGAAGCGTTGTTTGTTGGTGTGATCTTAGCGCTACCTGAAAAGAGGTAGATCATGTCCGCCCCTGTTTTTGGGCGAGGATCGCCGCGCCGGACTGTTTTACCGCGAGACGTTTTGTATAGCGTGTAACCATCTGTTCGCCCTTCCAGCCGCCAGATTGGGCAATCTGCCCGGAGGCGATGCCCGCGCCCAGCTGATCGATCGCGCCCCCGACGCGGGTCGAATGAGCGGAAAATGCCACCCCGACGCGACCTTTATATATACGGGACACGTCGCGAGGGGACAGGCGTTCCCCTTGCCCCTTACGTGACATAGGCACGAATAGCGGGCTGTCGGGATCAAGGCGGGCTGCGCTGATCCATGCGGACAGCCGCGCCATTGTATCGGCGCTAACGTAGCGATGCAGGCCCTGCCCGTCCTGATCGGTTTTCGAGCGCCTTATTAGGATCACGCCGGAGCCGTCGCTTTCATCGGCTTCCAGATCGGCAACATCGAGGGCCACCAATTCAGAGGCACGGCATAGGCTGTCATAGGCCAGAGCGATGATCGCCGCGTCTCGGAGATCGAGGAGGGTGTCGTCCATGCCCTGAAGCGCCCGGTCGATCGTGGCGCGCTGCATCGGCTTGGCTTGTCCGCGACCGCACCGTTTCTTCTGAGGCGTTGCCGCCCATTCACGCCGGAACCGCCGCATCGCCAGAGTAACGACGCCCGCTGCTGTCGGGGATGGCAGGTCGAGATCCCCATGCATCCGCGCGAGGGCGCTGAGGTAATTCGAGACCGAAGCCGGGGACAGCTGCCCGCGCATGTCATCGACAAACTGCGCCAAGGTCCGAGGGTCGATCGGGACCGCGTAGGGCGTTCCCGTTTCATCGCACCATCTGATATAGCGCCGGATCCCGTGCCGGTAGGTGGCGACGGTCGCGGGGGCATAGGCACCTTCAGAGTCATGAGCCGCCTGGGCCGCGCGAATTGCGAGATCATCACCGTGCTGGATCGCGGGGAGGTCTGTCATCGTGTCATGCCTCTTAACTGTCATTAAGGGACATAATATATCCGTAAAAGACAATTAGCAATAAACAATTATGGACAGGGCTGTCCATAAAAACAGGGCAGAATGATCGGACACATAGGGATGCTATCGTAGTGAGACGGCGAGGGCCCACAACATTCGGCCGTTTAACACCATAAATCGCTTTGCCACACACACCCGCCGCTATATGCTGCCCCCATGACGCTGAGCTTTGATCACGAGTCACAAAAGAAAAAGGCCCCGACGTTGGCGCGTCGAGACCTTCAAAAAATGATCACGGGGCGAGCAACCCCGCGCATAGCGTCTGTTCATGCAACAGCTGCCTTAGCTGGTCTCAACATAGCCGTGTTCCCACGAAGTGCAAAGCAAAATTTGCACACGGTAAAGATCAGATCGGGCAGCTCAACACAGGAGCTGCACACATGCAGGCCGAACGTCTTCCCCTTACCGCCCTGCCTCGGATCCTGATCGAGGCGGGCTATAGCGCCCCGACATATCGGACAGCATACGAGGCCGCGCGAGACTGCCGCATCCCTGCGACCCAGAACGCCGGGGGCCGCTGGACCTTTGCCGTTGATGACCTGCCCGCGATCGCGGATGCGCTGGGTCTGTCTGAAATTGCCGCCTGAAATGAGAACCGCCGCCGCCCTGGCAGAGGCGACGGCGATCAATTTCGCACATGGGGCAACATGCGCGCGGCATGGGGACAGTATATCGCAGCGATAGCGCGAGCGCTAGTCCAAGGCAGACCGCAGAGATACAGATCAAGAGCCTGAAGGACTTCAGGAGGGGGATGCATGAATGATGCCCCCCTGAGCCGTGACTTCGTAAAGGCCGCGCTGGTCGAGCGGGCCGAGGATCTTTTCCGCGCCGTCTGGGGCGAGCCGGAGAGGGCCGCCGGGAAGGATTGGCGCGCCAGATCATCGAGCGCGCTGTCGATGGTCATGCGCGGGCCAGATCGAGGCCTATGGACTGATCACCGCACCGGCAACGGCGGAGACGTTTTCGACCTGATCGCCATCGAGTTTTGCGGACTAGAAAGGGCAAAAAACGACTTCCCGCGTGTCATGCGTGAGGCCGCCGCCTGGGCGGGGCTATCACCGGATGCCGAGCCGGACCTGGCAGAGCTGAAGCGCAAAAGAGCGCAACAAGACCGGGACGCCCAGATCGCGCAGGCCGAGGAGGCAAGGGACCGCGCCGCGCTGATCTGGATGATCAGGGATCGCGCCCAGCAGGTCGGGGGGACGCCCGCCGAGGCATATCTAAAGCGCCGGGGGATCGAGACCCTGCCCGAGACAGGGCTGGCCTATGCGCCGCTCCTGAAGCCGCACAGGGGCTTGATGCATCCGGGCTATGGCGCGCTGATCGCCTGGGCCACCGATGAAGCGGGGGAGATCACCGGGGGCCAGCGTATCCTGATCGAGGACGATGGCAGCCCTGCCCCCGAGGAGATCCGCAAGCCGTCGTTTGGGGCGATACAGGGCCACCCTGCCCGCTTTACCGGCAAGATCGAGGGCGGGCCGCTTTACGTCGCAGAAGGGCCGGAAAGCGCCCTTACCATCTGGGCCGCAACGGGATGCGAGACCTGGGCGGTTTTCGGATCATCGGGATGGAAGGCCGCGCCCCTGCCCCCGGATCGCCAGATCATCCTATGCCCAGATCGTGACGCCGGGGACAGCCCCGCCGAGAAGGCTTTCGCCAAGGCCGTCGCCCTGCATATCGAAGCGGGCCGCAATGTCTGGATTGCCACCGCGCCAGAGCCTGAGGGATCCAAGAGCGACCTAAACGATACGCTGCAACGTGCCGGGGTCGAGGCTGTCAGGGACGCCCTGGGCGCAGCACAGGATGCCAGCCCGCACCCGTATCACCCCGCCCCGGAGGAGGACCGAGACGCCGCTATCAGGGCGCATAGCGACGTTGTGCGCGGGTTTTTCGATGAGGCCCTACCCCTGATCCGCGCGACGAAAGCCGTCGCCAGCGCCTATGCAGAGATCGAGCATCCCGAAGAAGATGATCCTGATCGAGATCGGAAGAAGGCAGATGTCGCAAAGGCCCAGCGCGCGATCCGAAAAGAGGTCCGCGATCGGTTTGGGCTGGATTATCTGCCCGCATCAAGGACCACGAAAGACGCCCCCGCCCCCCGCGTCATGCTGTCCGGGGCGCAAGGCGTTGGCAAAACGCGCGCGCTGATCGACGCCCTGACAGGGGCGGACGGGATCACGTCGCTATGCCTTTTCCCTGATCACACCAAAGCCGCCGAGGCATGTCGGGACTACACCAAGGCCGCCGGATCGTCAGAGCCGGTCGCACTGCATCTGAAGGGCCGGAGCGCCCAGGATGCCGCCCGCCCTGATCGAACAATGTGCCTTATCCCCGAGGCCGCCGAGGCGCTAGCCAAGCGGGGCGCGAACGTCCGGGGGACGCTATGCGAGCGATGCCCCTTTGCCGATGAGTGCGCCTATCTCGAACAAGAGCGCGAGCTGATCCGTCTGGCCAATGATCCGCAGGGCGTGGCGATTTTCGCGCCGTCTGAATATGCGTTTTTGCCCCTGCCCGGACAGGTAAAGCCGGATCTGATCGCTTTCGATGAGGCCCCGCGAAACCAAGGGGCCGCAACCGCCGAGATCGCGCTGGACGCGCTGGGCGATGGTCTGACCTACGAGGGCCGCACCCGTGTCAGTGGCCGGATCGCGGATGCATCCGCCCGCGCGGACGCCCTGGCCGATGAGCTTGCACTGATCCGGCCCGCGATGATCGCGCTACGAGATGCGTGGCAGGCGGACCCTAGCGGGACCGAGGTTTATGCAGAGCTGATCGCGGAAGGCTGGACGGCGGAACGCTTCAGGGAAGCCCGCGCCGCCCTGAGCCAATTCGAGGCGGAAAGCATCGCGCAGAAGGTTGAGACCGCAAAGCTGGCCGCAGGCTTGGACGGGGCCGCCTTCGAGCGCCGTGTCGCCCGGATCGCCGAGGAGCAAGAGGAGAAGATCACGGGGCCGCTGGGGCGGGTTTTCGATGCCGTCGCCCATGAAATCGAGGCCGAGCTTCAGGAGCCTGTCGCGATCACTTTCAAGCGGGGCCGCAACGGGCGGGCCAATGCGCTAGAGGCGGCCTATCTCAAAATGCCTGCCTTCAATCAAACGACACCTTTCCTGCATCTAGACGGGACCGGGGATCACGCCTTGGCCGAGGCGGTTTTCGGGCCGATGCGCCTTGAGCAACACCGGGTCGAGCGAAACGCGAACATCACGCAAGTAACCGGCAAATCATTCTCAAATCAGAGCATCACCGGCAAGAACAAGCGGGGCGAGCTGATCGGCGGGAACGTCAAGTGGCAGGCCCCCGAATTGCGCCGGGATCTGGTCGCCTTTGCCCATAGCAAACCCAACGCCCTGGTTGTGGCGAACAAGTCAGTGATCGGCGCGCTGAAGGAGGCAGGGCTGCAAAACGAAACCGCCCATTTCGGTGCGCTACGGGGTCAAAACACCTGGGAACATGCGGACGCCGTGATCGTGATCGGGCGGGAACAACCGTCCCCGCAGAACATCGAGCAGACCGCCCGCGCCTTTGCATCGAGGGCAGGGCAGGCGTTCCAGAACATCGGCGGAAACTACCCGCAGGCCAAGCGTGCCTTGCGGATGCGCCAAGGATTGCCCGTCGAGATCGAGACAGCATGTCACCCGGACCCATGGGCGGATCGCGTCCTATCGCAAATCCGAGACGCCGAGGCCCTTCAGGCGATCGACCGGATCCGACCAATTTTCAAGCCGAACCCCGTCGAGGTTTTTATCCTGTCCGAGACCTGCCTTGACGTGACCGTTGATGCCGCTTGCAGCTGGGCCGAGCTGCGAGAAGGCGGGGGCCGGATCAGCAGGATCATCACACAAGCGGGCTTTGTCCCTCTAAGCGATCGAGAGGCCATCCGCCTGTTCCCCGAGACATGGAGTTACCGCAGAACCGCAGAGCGCGACCTTCTAAGCCTGAAAAATAAGGTCGATGAGGCCCTTCAGGATGCAGCGCAACAAGTGGCGCAAAATGCTAATAGTATATCCTATTTGCAAAATGCGCCACTTATCGGAGCGAGCCTGATCGAGTACCGAACCGCGCCGAAAGAGGGCCGCCGGACAGGGAATAAGACGCGCGCCTTGCTCTGGGGGCCGCTGTCTGAAGCCCGCGCCAAGGTCGAGGCCGTGGCCGGACCGCTGGCCAGTTTCGAGATTGTGCCGGAATGGGAAGCCGTCGCGGATGCACTGGATGCCGCCGAGGAGCGGAAAGCTATTGTCGCTGAGGGCCAGTTTCCGGCGCAGTACGCGCGCGGCACGCCAGAAGCCCCAGAGACGCTCGCACAATGGCGAGAGAGTTTTTCCGAGGCGTTGTCCCCCAGAAGGCGGGAGATGCCCCCAGCGCCTCCGCAGATCGTCCCCTTCAGGCGCGTTGCGGGCAGCGGGTCAGGATAGAGCGCAAGCCTCTTTTATAGAGGAAAGTTTGCCGTGCGATTTTTAGCCTTCACAAACCTGTCAGTCTATTAAGTATTATTAATTATTGATAGCCTTTTAGGTTGTGCCAAAGTTGTGTAAACTATCGTCATGAGACAATTTTCGGACATCCTAAAGGGGACGTGACGGATGCAGGCCAGACAGATCAGGATCGCCCGCCGGGGGCTTGGCTGGACACAGGCACGTCTTGCCGCTGAGGCGGGACTACATCCGAAGGCTGTCGCCTATTGGGAGGGGGAGAGGCGGGGAAGCGCTATCCCGCACCCTATGCACACCAATTCCGGTCTTCACCGGATCAGCGCCGTGATGAACCGCCAAGGCGTTATCTTCGAGCCGGATGGGGTAAAAATACCCATGCAAACCCGAACATGAAAAAGGAGCCGAGCATGTGATGCCCGCACAGATTGAAAAAGCCGAGGCAGACGATCTCGGCGTGACGGTAAAGGGATCGGCCCGGTCTGGTCACAAGGTCGAGCTGGCCGATGAGAGCGCTCTTTATCGGATTTTCGGGACGAGTGACGAGGTGCAGGCGAACGCCCTTCTAAGTCATTGTCTGAAGCCTCTGAAAGCGGACGAGGCCAGCGACGAGCACCCCGGCAATGACGAGCGGGCTTTCATGCTGTCGATCGTGAATGACATGGCCCCGCGTGATCCTGTCGAGCGCATGCTTGCGGTACAGATGGCCGCAACGCATGTGGCAACAATCCGTTCAGCGCGATGGCTGGCGAACACTGAGAATATTCCCCAGGTCCAAGCGCACTACACCGGGTTCAACAAGCTTGCTCGCACCTTCGCGGCCCAGGTCGAGGCCCTGAGAAAACACCGGACCGGCGGGGAACAACGGGTCACGGTGCAGCACGTCAACGTCTCGGACGGCGGGCAAGCTATCGTCGGCAATGTCAAAGCCGGGGGGAGGGGCGGCGATGAATGATGACGACAACCCCATGAGCAAGGCCCATGCGGCCCCCAGATGCACGGCAACGTCCAAGCGCACGGGCGAGCGGTGCAAAGGGCCTGCGGTGCGTGGGTGGCGCGTCTGTCGCTTTCACGGCGCGGGCGGCGGGCATGCACCCGGCCCGGATCACCCGTCCTGGCGACATGGTATGCGGTCGCAGGAATGGATCGAGGCCAGGGCAGAAATCAACGATCTGGTGCGGGAGTCATACTACCTGCTGGGATGTGACAGCTAGGCAAATCAGCACTTGAACTACGCCAATTGCGTACTACGTTGTTAGCGTACCTTCCGAGCTCTTGTCTGAAATCTAGCAAAAGGAAAGCTCATGCGCATCACACCCATGCCTCAGTTCTTCTCGTCTGCGAGGACCTATCTCACATCTCGAGAAGTGCTTGGCGTTGAGAAACGACTACTACAGGACCCGAAATGTGGGAAGCAATTGCATGGCGTTTCAGAAAATCTGAGACGTTTAAAGCATCCGACGTCAAACACCTCTGAACTCGGATATAGTCCTGTAGTAATTTACTTACTCCATGAAGCGTCAAACGAAATCATCCTCCTCGATGTTACAGAGGATGATGATAAGCTAGCGAGTATGCTTAAGAATCCGTTTACTTTAGTAAAGATTTACAGCCTGCTCCGAGCAATCCGAGACGCTTTGGAGTTCTCCCTCTAAGTCGCGGGTGTCACCCCCTCGACTCCACAGTTTAGAGGGTGACACCCAAACTCACTCGGAAGGAACGATGCGTGTGTAGCAGAAAGGACCGATACCAATGGTAAGAATCATCGATAGCACCACCCTTGACCTAGGCGTTTCCCAAGCAGAGGAATATATCCTCCGCGGGCCGCGCCATCGCAACGACACCGTCAACGCTGACCAAACCCAGGGCAGCTTTGAGTTTCGGTTAAAAGCACTCCGCCGTCGTCTCGGCTTGTCGCAGGCGGCGTTTGCTGCCCGGTACGGGCTTCCCCTTGGCACGGTCAGAAACTGGGAGCAAGGACGGCGAGCACGTTCTGATGCAGCCGGCGATTTGCTTCTAAGCTTGATCGAGCGCGACCCCGAAGGCGCGGCAAAGTTAGTGCGGCACCAAGGAGACCTCGAACACTCCGACTAAGCTTCAAGAGCCGATCTTTTACCCATCGACGGCAGAGTTTGCCCAAGTTGGCCGAACACGACACTCTCAAACACGACACTCTCAAACACGACACTCTCAAACACGAACCTCTCTTGAAGCTTCTTCTCAACTTTGGGGCGCCTCCTCGGGAGGCGCCCT
>NZ_JBAPKY010000072.1:0-13614 GCF_037083785.1 Roseovarius sp. D22-M7 | reverse complement strand
GCCCGGGTCAACCCGGAGGTGACCACCTCGGTGTTGGATGCCAGCACCAAGTCCTGGGGCGGCCAGGTCACCTTCGCCATGGTGCCCACGCTGGCCCGCGAGGCCAATCTGGCGGCCATGCCCGGGCTGGACCTGCTGGTGATCGACGAGGCGCATCACGCTGCCGCCGACAGCTACCGGCGCATCATCGACCGTGTGCGGGACGCAAACCCGGACGCCCGGATCTTCGGGGTGACGGCCACGCCGAACCGGGGCGACAAAAAGGGGCTGCGCGCGGTCTTCGACAATGTCGCCGACCAGGTGCGGCTTGGCGAGCTGATCGCCTCGGGTCATCTCGTGCCGCCGCGCACCTTCGTCATCGATGTGGGTGTGCAGGACAAGCTCAAGGCGGTGCGCAAGACTGCCTCGGATTTCGACATGGGTGAAGTGGCCGAGATCATGGACCGCGCGCCGATCACCGAGGAAGTGGTGCGCCACTGGCGCGAGAAAGCCGGGGACAGACAAACCGTCGTGTTCTGCTCGACCGTGGCTCATGCCGCACATGTGGCCGAGGCCTTCAACGCGACCGACATTCCCGCGGGGCTGATCCATGGCGATCTGCCGGGGGAGGAGCGCCGCAACATCCTGGCCGCGTTTGCCCGCGGCGAGATCCGCGTCATCACCAACGTGGCCGTGCTCACAGAAGGCTGGGACCATCCGCCGACCTCCTGCGTCGTGCTGCTGCGGCCCAGCTCCTACAAGTCGACGATGATCCAGATGGTCGGGCGCGGCTTGCGCACGATCGACCCGGCGAACCATCCTGGCGTGGTCAAGACCGATTGCGTGGTGCTGGATTTTGGCAGCTCCAGTCTCACGCACGGCACGCTGGAGCAGGATGTCGATCTCGGCGGCAAGACCGAGGCCGGCGAGGCGCCGTCCAAGACCTGTCCCTCCTGCCAGGCCGAGATCCCGCTGGCCGCGCGCGAGTGCCCGATCTGCGGTGAGACGCTGGTCGACCCGGACGAGGACGAAAGCAAGAGCCTTGAAGGGGCACTTGGCGGCGCCCTGTCAGGCTTCCTGATGACCGAGATCGATCTGCTGAAACGGTCCAGTTTCGAATGGGTCGATCTGTTTGGCACTGAGGACGCGCTGCTGGCCACCGGTTTTTCTGCTTGGGGCGGTGTCTTCTGGCTCGACGGGCTGTGGTACGCCATCGGCGGCACGCGCGATGCGCAGCCCCAACTGCTGGGCGTCGGCGAGCGGTCCGTGTGCCTCGCGCAAGCCGATGATTGGCTCAACNCCCCAACTGCTGGGCGTCGGCGAGCGGTCCGTGTGCCTCGCGCAAGCCGATGATTGGCTCAACGACCACGAGACCGACGAGAGCGCCTTCAAGACGCGCGGCTGGCTGACCCAGCCCGCCACCGAAAAGCAGCTGCAATATCTCTCGCCCGAGGCGCGCGGCGATTTCGGACTCACCCGCTACAAGGCCTCGGCGCTCATGACATTCGGGTTCAACAAGCGCGCGATCCGTGGGCTGATCCTGAGCGCGGCCCCGACCGCGCGGGAGGCGGCGTGAGCCATGTCGCGCAAATCCCGCCCGCGCCCACAGCGGCTGCGGATCAGCCGGGCCGTGATCGGCTCTGGCACCCGCGCGGTGCGCTTTGCGCGCTCTGCACGTCTCGCACACGCGGCTTCGGCTGGTTCGATCCCCACCAACCCCGCGCAAAGCGCACATACCGCTGGTTCTGCTCGATGACGTGCCAGTCGGCCTTCACCCTCAAAGCCCGGAAAGGACTGACCATGGTCGAATTTGACGAAGAAGAAACCCAGGCGCTGCCCGCCGTGATGCGCGCGCTCGCGCCCGAAATGGAGCGCATGGGCTGGGACCGGCCGCTGGGCCAGCTGAGCCAGAACGACATGCACCGGCTGATCGTCATCACCATCGAGGCGTTCCGAATTGAGATGGCCGAAATCGCCAGCCAGTCGGAGGTGCCGTTTTGACCCTCGATTACAACCATCGCCCCAGCTTCGGCGAGCGCGTCAACGAGACCATCGATGCGGCCCTCACGGCAGAAAACGCCGCCCGCACGCCGCGCGACTACCTCGGCGGCTCTCGCCTCGGGCAGGCTTGCGAACGCGCGCTGCAATTCGAGTTCACGTCCACGCCGAAGGACGAAGGCCAGGACTTCTCGGGCCAGCTGCTGCGCATCTTTGCCATTGGGCATATGCTCGAGGATCTGGCGGTCGCCTGGCTCCGGCAAGCAGGGTTCGATCTCTACACCCGCAAGGGCAACCGTCCTGATGGTGGCCAGTTCGGGTTCTCGGTCGCGGGCGGGCGTATCCGCGGCCATGTCGACGGCATCATGGCCGCCGGCCCCGAGGGCTTCGGGTTGGCCGTCCCCGCGCTCTGGGAATGCAAGACCATGAACGCGAAGAACTGGCGCGCCTGCGTCAAGGACGGCGTTGCTGTCGCGAAACCGGTCTATGCCGCCCAGATCGCGGTCTACCAGGCGTACATGGAACCCTCGGTGCCGGGTATTTCCACCACGCCCGCGCTTTTCACCGCGATCAACAAGGACACGGCCGAGCTGCACCACGAGCTTGTGCCCTTCGACGCCGATCTCGCGCAGCGCATGTCGGATCGCGGCGTGCGCATCCTGCAAGCCACTGACGCGGGCGAGTTGCTGCCCCGCGTGGCGCAAAACCGCGATTTCTTCGAGTGCCGCTTTTGCCCTTGGGCAAAGCGCTGCTGGAGCCTGCCGGCATGACGGACGCTCCCGACGACCCGCCTGACACCCCAATAGACACCGAGGATGCCGCCATGAGTACCGATCACGACGACCCGCACACCCTGTCGGACGACACGCCTCCCAACGACCCGCCCAAGGAAAACCTGGTTCATTTCAACCCATGGCGCGATTTCAACGACGCAGCCCCGCAGATCGATGTGTTCGGCGACGAGCCTGACCCCGAGCAGATCGCACAATTCATGGAGGTGGTCTTCGGCTACTCGGAGGGGCTGATCCCGGTACGCAGCTTCATCGACAAGGGTCAGGGCATCGATGGACGCCCCCACAACATCTGGATCGAGGCTGATGACGCCGTGGCCGACAAGATGGCCACTTTCGCAACATGGGCCGCGCGCGAGGGCGCGGCAGTCTATGTCATCCCCGGCACCGTGGCCGAGCCCGGCCAGGCCCGCGCGGCGGAAATCCTGCAGATGCAGACCGTGGTGGTCGATCTCGACACCGGCGATATCGCAGCAAAGCGCGCCCATCTCGAACGTCACCTTGGCGCGCCGACCATGGTGGTCGAGAGCGGAGGCGTGACGCCCGAGGGCCAGCGCAAGGCCCATGTCTGGTGGAAACTGACCGAGCCCGCCGAGGGCAGCGATGTGGCCCGTGTGACCCGCCTGCGCGGCGACATCGCCGCCAAGGTCGGCGGGGACACGCATTTCCGATCGGCGCACCAGCCGATCCGGGTGGCGGGCTCGGTCTATTACAAGAACAACCTCAAGACGCAGGTCGGCATCGTCGAGCTGAACGCCGACCGCGAACGAGATCTTGACGAGTTCTTTGAGGCCGTCACCGACATGCCACCCGCGCCGGGCGTGTCGCTGCAGCCCGAGTTCACCCATCCCGACAAACCCGCCGTCGACGATGTGCTGGTAACCCCGGTGCGCGAAGGCGCCGCCGATGACTGGTCGCGCTTCGAGGGGGCCTCGGCGGCCATCGGGCATTTCATCCGCATGGTCCATGAGGGCCGCATGTCGAAGGATGCCGGCTGGGAAGGGATCTGCGGCTACAACGCCGCCATGCTGCGTCCGCAATGGTCCGTGGAACGGCTCAAGCGCGAGTCCGAGCGGCTCTGGGCACTGCATGTCGATAAGAATGGCCCCCCGCTGGTGCGGCTCGATAGCGGCGCACCATCCCCGGACGAGTTGCCCGCCTTCAGCCTCGGCGCGCTGCTCGACGACACCAGCCCCATGCCCGCGGACATCATCGCCCCGCGCGTGCTGACCCCCGGTGGGCTGCTGGTGTTGGGTGGCGCGCCCAAGGTGGGCAAGAGCGATCTGCTGATCTCCTGGCTGGTGCACATGGCCGCCGGCCAGCCTTTCCTCGGCTTCACGCCGCCACGCCCGCTGCGCATCTTCTATCTGCAGGCGGAGATCCAGTATCACTATCTGCGCGAGCGCCTGCGCCAGATCGCCCTGCCGCTCGAGATCCTGACCGCGGCGCGCGACACCTTCGTGGCCACGCCGAAGCTCAAGCTTCTGCTCGACGACGAGGGCAGCGTGCGCGCCGCCCGGGCGATCCAGACCGCCTTCCCGGAGGCGCCGCCGGACATCATCTGCGTCGACCCGATCCGCAACCTCTTCGACGGCGGCCCCGACGGCGGAGGCGAGAACGACAACACCGCCATGATGTTCTTCCTGAAAGACCGGGTGGAGGTGCTGCGTGATCATATCGATCCCGATTGCGGGGTGATCCTCGTCCACCACACGCGCAAGCTGTCCAAGCACCAGGTCAAGGAGGACCCGTTTCTGGCCCTGTCGGGCGCCAGCGCGTTGCGCGGTTTCTACACCTCCGGCCTGATCCTGCACCGTCCCGACGAGGATGCGTCGGAGCGCAAGTTGGAGATCGAACTGCGCAACGGCCCCGCGCTCGAGCCGAAGCTCATCGACAAGCGCGGCGGGGAATGGGTCGAACTGAACCCGATGAACGAGCGGCTGGTGCGCCAGGAGACCGGCGCAAGGCATGACGCCGAGCGGAATCGTAAACGCGATGTGATCCTGAGCCTGCTCTTCGATGAAGCAGCCGAGGGGCGCGTCTACACGTCAACGCAGTTCGGCGCGGGCTTCGAGAACCAGCATGGGCTCGGCAGCGAGTTCACCATTCGCCAGCGGATCAATGTCCTCGCATCAAAGGGCTTCGTGAAATTCCGACGCGATATGGCCGAACACGGCTTCCCCGCGACCAAGTCACACTTTGGCTACCTCTGCGTCGAGGGCATGCGGTTCGGCCGCGATCGGGTGATCGATCCCGAGACCGGCGAGGTCCTGGCCGAGGGCGAAATGGTCCTGCCGACCCACTTCAAATGCCCCCATTCCGGCCGTGCCAGGGAGGTCGAGAACCCCGCCGTCTGGGTCTATCCGGAGGGGGTCGATGAATGACTTTGTCATATGACAGAGGCCACTGTCATCCTCATGCCTCTGTCATGAACTCAATGAAATCAACAACTTGCTGATGACGATGACAGTGGCCTCTGTCATGCCCCTCTGTCATCAAAAACGGGAGAAAGTGAAATGAAACCAGAGACTTGCAAGGGTATGATGAGAGAGAGTGTGACTGCCTATACTAAGTATGAGGGGGGCGGACGCCGTCCCGCCCCCTCATACAACGATAGTAACCGCGCGACGCCTGTGTCCGATGCTGTCGATGATCGTGGCAAGCAGTCCTCCAAATCCCGGTCCCCGCGTGTCGTGCACAAGATCAATTTCCGTGTGCTGCCGCTTCCGGGAACCGTGCTGATGCATGAGGGTCAGCGCTATGTCGTCATAGGCTCGGACCTGCACAAACGCCGCGACGGCGAGATCGTTCCAATCATCTGCTGGAAAAGCCACTGCGCTGAATGCGGCAGGCCCTTCGAATGCTGGAGTGGCATGCGATCGGGAACGCTGAACCGGCGCTGCCCTGAGCATCATGCCCCCGGCAAGGCTGTCGCTGCATCCGGCCGTAAACATGTGGCGAAGCACATCAGCAAACGCGGAAAGCGCAGGAAGTCCTGAGAACCATCCGACGACGGCGGCCGGTACCGCCAAGCATCAACCGCCGTCGTCTTCCACCCGAGCAGCCCACCAGAAGAGGAGACCACTCATGGCTGATACGACTCTCGCCACCACCCATGGCGGCGCAACCCCGGAAACGCAGATCCCGCCCGCGGCGGCGCGCACCATCCTGGCGCTCGATCTCGGCACGACGACAGGCTGGGCGCTGCGCGCCGCGGACGGGCTGATCACCAGCGGCACGGTCTCGCTCAAGCCCAGCCGCTACGACGGCGGCGGCATGCGGTACCTGCGCTTCACCAACTGGCTGACCGAAATCGATCGGCTGTCCGGGCCGATCGCCACCATCTGGTTCGAGGAAGTCAGGCGGCATGCGGGCACGGACGCGAGCCACGTCTATGGGGGTCTGATGGCAACGCTGACCGCGTGGGCCGAACTGCGCGGCATACCCTATGCCGGTGTGCCGGTTGGCACCATCAAGCGTCACGCCACCGGCAAGGGCAACGCGCCGAAGCAGGCCATGATCGACGCAGCCCGCGACCGCGGGTTCTCACCCGCCGACGACAACGAGGCCGACGCCATCGCCATCCTGCTCTGGGCCATCGAGACGCAGGGAGGTGTGCAATGACCCGGATGCGGTATGCCCCGAAAGGTTACGGCGGCCACCGCCGCGACCCCGAACAGGTCAGGCGCGATGGTTGGCATGAACTGCACATGCTGGCGGTCTCGCTCGATGACCACCGCCTCACCTGGCCTGAGCGGGAACTGGTCCGTCAGCTGGGCGAGCGTCTGTACGGCAAGTTGCCTGCGGTCCGGGAGGTGCGCCATGACTGACTGGACCACAGGGCGCGTACAGGACCGGCTGGAGCTCGCCGCCGATGTCTTCGCGCAACTGCCCGCAGTGAAGCCCACCGGGTACTTCAACGCGTGGCCCGAATATTTCCACAGCTTCGCCGATCACGTGGGTCAGGAGCCCGAGATGAAACGTCCGAGACCCAGCCCGCGCGAGATCACGCAGGCCGATGAGGCCATGCTCTGGCTGCGCTGGCTTGAGCGGGACGACGCCCGGATCGTCTGGCTGCGCGCCAACCGCAAGCCGTGGAAGAAGATCACGTGGGAGATCGGGCTTAGCCGCCCGGCCGCCAACCGGCACTGGCAGTACGGCGTGGCGCTGATCACGTGGCGGCTCAACGGACGCGTGCCATCAGCCAAGCGATCTCGGCGCTTCGTGATCGAGAACGCCGACCGGCTGTCAAGGAAAATCGTCCTGTGACGGAATTATCGGTGAGACATCCGGGAGGGTTTCACGAACCGGCTCTGAGGCCTACAAACAGGGTATGATCGCACGAGACATGAGCAAAGGGGCGATGGCTTGCACCGCTGGATTCCGGGGTCCACCCCGAGTCCGGTTCGGGGTCCAGACGGGGTCCAGAGGGGAGACAGTTCGAAACCGGGCAAACGCCCACCGCTTGACCGGAAAAACTGTCTCCGCCGACCCGTAAGCCGTTGATTTTACGGTTCCTTTTCGTGCACTTCGTATGCTGGGGGGCGCAGCGCGCGATTTCGCTAGCGACAGGGCCGTTTTTTTGGGAGTCCACCCCGGTCGGAGTCCACCCCTGAAACCTGAAATAACCACGCGATAACAGACGCTTGGAGGGTGGACTCCGGGGTGGATACCTGTTCGGTGGGAGTCCACTTTGGAAGCCAGTGGATTCCACATCCGGGGTCCACTCGCGGGGAGACCAGGATGTGACGTCGCAGGAGGGAACTACTTCGTCATTCGGCCACCCGGCAGAAGGCTTGGATCGGCGACGCCGAGGACGCTGCATGTCTCTCGCCGCAGACCCAGACGCGCGCAGACCGCTTCGGACGCGGCGTTGCCGGGTTCGACCCCTGTGAACACTTCGGTAAAGCCCAGTCGGTCGCGTGCCTCCAGCATGGCCATGGCCCCGAGGACGAGGGCAAGCCGCTGGCCGCGTCGGTCTGGAATTGTCGCGAGCATGCCCCACCAGCATTGGCGGGCAAGCGGATGATCCTGGTGAAGATAAGACGCCGCCGCTGCGCAGGAGACCCCACGCCCCTGGTCATCGACTGCCAGGAGCGCAAGCCCCGACTTGTCCAGTCCACGCAACGCGGCTCCGGCCGACGGCAGCACGCCACAGGCGAGCGAGACCTCGGCTAGCTGTGCCAAAGCCTCGTCCGGCGTGTCAGGCCCGATGCGCATGATCGTCAGATCGTCCGGCAGTGCATGGTCATCGACGATCTCGCGGGCGGCCTGCATCGCCGCGTCCGCGCCCGACCAGCGAGCATAGTGGACTGGCACAAGGCCCCGCGCCTCGGCCGCGGCACGCCACCGGGGCAGGTCCGCATCAGGCAGGATCGCGCAATTGCTGTTGCCCTGCAGTTTGGCCAGAGCCGCGAGCATGTCGATTGACCCGGATTCAGAAGAGGCGAGCCCGACTGTGCGTCCATAATATCCGAAGCGCGCATCGTCGCCGATCAAGTCGAACATAGCCCTGCCGCGTCGCAGCAGTGCCTGTTGATCTGCGCTGCCGAAATACTCGCCGTCATGCGGAGTCATCGGTGTCAGAGCCTCCAAGAAACACGACAGACGATAATCTGCCAGTGATATGTTTGTAAACTCAGGAAGATGCAGAGCCGATCCGGGCAAGTGGTCCGGATCATGCTGGTCGGCGCATTGTGAAGGCAATCCGGACCCAGCGTGTTTTCGCCCTTCCCGCTCTTGCTCCCCTCCGCACCCAATCGAACAGGATCACCGATATGACCCTCGCCTTCGCCCCCGAGCGGATCGAGCAGTGGCCGCTTGCGCGCCTGCAGCCCTACGCGAAGAACGCCAAGCAGCACGGGGCCGACCAGGTCGCGAAGCTGGCCGCCAGCATGGCCGAGTTCGGCTGGACCGTGCCGTGCCTCGTGGCCGAGGACGGCGAGTTGATCGCGGGCCATGGCCGGGTGCTGGCGGCAACGCAGCTGGGGCTGACCGACGCGCCGGTGATCGTGCTCGGGCACCTCACCGAGGCGCAGCGCCGAGCCTATCGGATCGCGGACAACCGGCTTGCTGAATCGCCATGGAATGAGGCGCTGCTGTCGGCCGAACTGAATGAATTGCTTGCCGAGGATTTCGACCTGTCGCTGGTCGGCTTCTCGGACGGCGAGCTGGACAAGCTGCTGGCCTATGTCGCGGACAGCGACGAGGAAGCGGGCGGCGACGGGGGCTCCACGCCGCCGGTGGTGATCCCCGAGCCACCGCGCAACCCGGCGTCGCGCACGGGCGATCTGTGGATCCTTGGCGATCACCGGCTGCTCTGCGGGGACGCGACCAGCCACGACAACGTGCGTCGCCTGATGAACGGCGAGCGCGCGGTGCTGTTCGCGACCGATCCGCCCTATCTGGTGGATTACGACGGTTCGAACCATCCGACGCGGAACAAGGATTGGAGCCAGAGCTACGGCACCACCTGGGACGACAGCAGCCAGGGCGCGGAACTCTACGACGGCTTCATCGCCGCCGCTGTGGCCGAAGCGATCACCGAGGACGCCGCCTGGTATTGCTGGCACGCGTCGCGCCGACAGGCGATGCTCGAGGCCTGCTGGGAAAAGGCCGGGGCCTTCGTGCACCAGCAGATCATCTGGGTGAAGGACCGCGGGGTGCTGACCCGGTCGCATTACCTCTGGAAGCACGAGCCCTGCTTCATGGGCTGGCGCCGTCCGAACCGCCCACCGAAGGTGGCCGAGCAGACGCTGCCCTCGACATGGGAGATGCCCAGTTTCCCGAAGGACGAGCGGCCCGATCATCCGACGCCGAAACCGCTCGACGCGTTCGGCATTCCGATGCGCCAGCACGTGGCGCGCGGCGGTGTCTGCTACGAGCCGTTCGCCGGTTCCGGATCTCAGATCATGGCGGGCGAGGCCAGTGGCCGCCGCGTCTTCGCGATGGAAATCAGCCCCGCCTATGTCGATGTCGCCGTCGAACGCTGGCAGGCAGAAACCGGCAAGGACGCGCTCCTCGATGGCGATGGTCGGAGCTTCGTGGCGGTGAAGAAGGAGCGGCTGGGCGACAAGGCCGATGCCGCTGCCTGATGGCCGTCTACTACAACGATGCCGATCCCGCGGCCTGCGCCTGGCTGCGGGAGCTGATCGCGGCCGGGCTGCTGCCCGCGGGCGAGGTGGACGCGCGCTCCCTCCTCGAGGTGGAGCCCGCTGACCTGCGCGGCTTCGCGCAATGCCATTTCTTCGCCGGGATCGGCGGCTGGCCCTACGCGCTGAGCCTCGCCGGCGTGGCCGGCGATCTGTCCGTCTGGACTGGCTCGCCGCCCTGCCAGCCCTTCAGCCAGGCCGGGCAACGGAAGGGACAGGACGATGACCGCCATCTCGCCCCGGCCTTCCTGCGGCTCGTTGCAGCCTGCCGCCCCGAGTTCGTCTTCGGCGAGCAGGTCGCGAGCGCGGCGGTGCTCGGACCGGTTGGCGGAGCGGCTCGAACAGAGACTGAAGGCGCGGCTGACTGGGCGTGGTTCGACGCTCTGGCGGCTGACCTGGAAGCGGCATCTTACGCCGTCGCGGCGGCCGATCTGCCGGCTGCGGGCATCGGCGCGCCGCATATCCGCCAGCGGCTGTTCTTCGGCGCCGTTGCCCTCGACGCTGCCGCAGGCAGGCTGGGCCACGGCCTCGGCGCGGGATCACAAGGACGGATCGGAATGCCAGTCGGTGCCGATCAACGCGCTGCTCGGCCGACAGGTCTGGCTGGCGGGTTGGCCGACGGCGATGGCCGGCTCACCGGCAACCAACAGTTACAACGCGGCCGGGAACACCGATGCGAGCCGCAGGACGGTGAAACTGGTCGATTGGTCGAAGGCGCCGGCGCCGCCGGGACCAATGCGACGGACAGCGTCTGGCGAGATCCGGACTGGCTCCTCTGCCGCGATGGCCGCTGGCGGCCCGTTGAGCCCGGAACATTCCCGCTGGCTGATGGGATACCCGGCCGCATGGGGCTCCTGCGGGGCTACGGCAATGCGATCGTGCCGCAGCTCGCGGCGGAATTCGTGACGGCGTTTCTGGAAAGCCTGCCGGAGGGGCTGCGATGAGCCAGAGCCGCACCATGTCGATGATCGAAGCGGTCACGAATGTTGTCGCGGGCTACGGCATCGCTGTGTTGACGCAAACCCTGATCTTTCCGATTTTCGGCCTGCACGTCACACTGGCGCAGAATCTGAAGATTGGGCTCGTCTTTACGCTGGTCAGCCTCGCGCGGTCCTACGCGCTGAGGCGGCTTTTCGAGGCACGGCGCCTGCGATGAGGCTGGTCGGTCACGCAAGACTATTCAGCCGCTCTGAGGTACCACGGAAGTCCGACAACCCATTGCTTTCTTTGGGAAAGGGCGGCGGTGACGCAGGGAGGAGGAGAGCGTCACCGCCTTGGATCGAAAAGCTCAGGGAGGAGGAGGAGCTCTCGATATACCAATCTCCAAAGTAGCATTAAAATGCACGTTCGTAAAGATGTTTCGCTGCAATGAAGATTGACGGCCTGTGAATAGCTTAAAAATTAAGCATCTCCGGTGCGATCACAGGGCTATGCGATAGCAACGACCCCTTCCGTCCACCTTCTCCGAGATGATCGTCAGGCCGAGCTTCTTCTTGAGCGCGCCGGAGATTACGCCCCTCGCGGTGTGAGGTTGCCAGTCCAGAGCTGCGACGATCTCGTCGATGGTGGCACCGCCCTCGGCGCTCAGCATCGCGATCAGCGCGTCCTGCTTCGTTCCGCTGCGGCGGCGCACGGGCTGGGGTGTGGCCTCGGGCTTCGGCTGGTCATCGTCCTGCGCGTCGGGCGGGTCGATGATCCCTAGGGTGCTGTAGGCCAGCGGCGTCGCGCGCAGGGTGATGGGGCCGCGCTCTTCGTCATGCCGCCAGACAGTGTTGAGGTCGGTCGCTTCGATTTCCTCGATGAGCGCTTTCTTCAGCAGGCTCTTGCAGACATTGCCGACCGCGCCGCCCTTGAGGGTGGTGGTGACGGGGAACACGGCCCCGTCGTCGCGCGCGCAGGCGGTGGACAGGATGACGGATTGTGCGTCGGATAGCTGGATCTGGGTCATGGATGATCTCCGGTTTCGGCTCGTGCGACATGCAGGAGCTTCTACCGGGTGAAGCCCGCCATCGAGGCGGGCCGCCCTTGGTCAGGGTCCGGAGGGGTTACCCGGCGTATTCGCCCTCGCCAAAAGCGCTGTCGGTGATGCGCTTCAGCAGCCCGTTGTAGTGCTCGAGCGTGCCGACCATGGCCCAGCCCACCTCGTCGGGATGGCAGTTGAAGTGGTCGTCGCTGAGCGCCTGCAGGCGGGCGAGCCGTTCGTCGATTTCGGTCTTCTTCGCGATGAATGAACTGAGCGCGGCCTCCTTGTTCTTTTGTGCCTTTTCCGCGCGCAGCTGGTGGCGGGGCGTAGTTTGCGGGTTCAGGCTGGTCATGGCGTGGCTCCGTGTCGTGAGTTGCATCCTGCTTGTGTCATCAGGATCGCTCCGGTGCGGCATGCAATCAACGTAAATCGCAGCAATACCATTGCTTTATGTCGCGCGGGGTGAGCCATGCAGGGCCTGAGCGAACGCCAATATGCCGCCCGCGTGGGCCTGTCGCGCGGGGCAGTCCAGAAGGCTAAGGAGGCCGGAAGGCTGGTGCTGCACCCTGATGGGAGCATCGACGCGGAGGCGTCCGACACACGCCGCGCCGAGACGACCGACCCGTCGAAATCCCGCGCCGCGCCAAAACCGCCCGCGACCGGCAAGTCCAAGCTGAAGCCCGTGCCCGAGGCCGCCGTCTCTGCGGTGGGGGACACGCTCAAGGAGCAGGGGATGGCCGCCCCCGCCGTTGGGGGCAGCACGACCTTCCTGCAAGCCAAGACCGCGAACGAGGTGCTCAAGGCGCAGGAACGCCGCATCCGGCTGCAAAAGCTCAAGGGCGACCTGGTCGACAAGGCGCGCGCGGAAACGCTGATCTTTCGGCTGGCGCGCGAGGAACGCGATGCCTGGGTGATCTGGCCCGCGCGGGTGGCCGCGCTCATGGCCTCGGAACTGGCAGCCACCCTCGGCGAGGGGATCACGGTGGAGGCGGCGGTGATGCAGAAGGTTCTCGAAGCCCATGTCCGCGCCCAGCTCGACAGCCTCGCCGAGATCCGCAGCGGCCTTGGATGACGATGTCGCGGGGTTCGATGGTGCCAACGACCTGCTGCGCGCCTGGTCGCGGGGCCTTCGCCCCGACCCGGACCTGACGGTGTCGCAATGGGCCGACCGGCATCGCTGGCTCAGTTCCCGCGCCTCCGCCGAGCCGGGGCGCTACAAGACCGCGCGCACGCCCTATATGCGCGAGATCATGGATGCGCTCTCGCCGGTCAGCCCGGTGCAGCGGGTGGTGTTCATGAAAGCCGCGCAGGTGGGCGCGACGGAAGCGGGCAACTGCTTCATCGGCTTCGTGATGCATCACGCGCCGGGGCCGATGCTGGCGGTCCAGCCGACGGTGGAGCTGGCCAAGCGCAACTCGCGCCAGCGTATCGACCCGCTGATCGAGGAAAGCCCGGAGCTGCGCGAGCGGATCAAACCGGCGCGCTCGCGCGACGCGGGCAACACGATGCTCTCCAAGGAATTCGCGGGCGGCATTCTGATCATGACCGGGGCCAACTCGGCGGTGGGGCTGCGCTCGACGCCGGCGCGGTACCTGTTTCTCGACGAGGTCGACGCCTATCCGGCCTCGGCCGACGAAGAAGGCGATCCGGTCAGCCTGGCCGAAGCCCGGTCGCTGACCTTCGCGCATCGGCGCAAGGCGTTGTTGATCTCGACGCCCACGATCCGGGGGCT
>NZ_JBAPKY010000071.1:0-14452 GCF_037083785.1 Roseovarius sp. D22-M7 | reverse complement strand
TCTCGGTCCCAACATTGCTCAATTCTCCCGCTGGTCAGAAGAATTGAATCAGCAACCTACCGTCCAAGCAAGCCCGAGTTTTTCAACAAAATACGCCCAGGTCGGGCATCGCGGTGTCAGTCTCATTGAAGATGAACTCCATGAAGGGCAGACCGGTGACCTCGGCTGCCCGGCGGACAAGGCGCTTGGCGACATGCCATTTCTTGCACACCACGATCATCAGGACGCGGTCGCGCCCGAGGCTTGATCCGGTGTCCCAGAAGCGCGGCGCGATGCGCCGGCCCTCGCGCCCGCGCTCGGTCAGGAAGGTGAAGAGGCGGTGCCCTTCGTTCGAGATCTCGAACCGCGCGTCGGCGTCATGGTAAAGCGCCGCGAGACGGTGCCGGAGATCCTGCGCCTCGGGACTGATCTTGCGCGCGAAGAGGCAATCCTGCCCGAGCAGCATGTCGTAGTGATCGTTGTGGAAGGTCACCGGCAGGCCGTAATCGGTGAAGATCAGGAAGGTCAGCGCGCGCGTCTCGATCTCGGTCTCGGGGATCAGGTGGCGCACGAGGGTCTGGAAGAAGCTCTCGTCGGGGATCCAAGTGGTGCGGAAGAAGCGCACCACGTCGGGACGCTGCCGGAGGAAGGCGAGGATCGCCGCGACGCTGCGGCGGCGCAGGCACCACCACTGGCTGCCGATCTGGATCTCGAGATCGGCGGGCAGGGCGCGGGCCAGCCGAAGGGCGCGCTGCAGGTGGAACGCGGCGTAGAAGCGTTTCGGCTGCGTGCGTTCGTTGAAGGGATGGCGGTAGATCAGACGTTCTTCCTTCATCCCGGTCCGGATCCAGCCGCTTTCGAAGAAATCGAAGCTTTCGATGTAGTCGACGTCGCGCGCGTCCAGCATCCGGTGCATGTAGGCGCTCGACTTGATCGGCGCGCAATCACCGGAAATCATGTAGAAATGCGTGGCGTCGGGAAACCGGTCGAGCGCCGCCTCGATCGCGTTGAGCGTCGCCTGCACCAGCGACCATTCCCCCCAACCGCATCTGACCCGCTTTTGCACCAAGGTCACGCCGGGGTTTTGGTCGAGCGCCGCGCGGATCCGCTCGAACGCCGCGCGCGGGGCGCGGGCGTCGAAATGGATCGACACGCAGTCGCCCGCCGCGGTCAGCATCCCGGCCTGGCGGATGACGACCTCGGGGTCCTTGTGACAGAGCAGGATGAACGCGATCTTCGCCATGCTTAAGTCCGGGTGCCCTTTCCTCGGCGGGTGTTTATAGTAATATCCACGAAAATCATCTGGATAAACAGGTGCATTCCGGTCATGGGGCAGGATGGCCGAATGGGCGCCCAAGCCCATGCGGCGGCAGTGAAAGGCGAGGGGCATGGGATTTCCAGGCACATGGATGACGGAAAGTCAAAGCGTGGTCTACCGCGTCGTGCCGAAATGCGCCTGCTCGACCATCGGGCAGATCCTGTATCATTCCGATCACGGCATGTTCTACGACGGCGATATCCACGACGCCACCACCGGCCTGCACAAATGGGCCCGCGAGGACAGCCGGAAACCGATCGCCGACAACGTGCGGCAGCACCAATCCTATGCCTTTACCTGCGTGCGCAACCCCTACACGCGTATCCTGTCGTCGTTCTTCGACAAGATCTGCGGCATCCAGCGCAACGGCCGGCGCTATCGCGGCAATCTGGTACCGACGATCATCCAGAAATACGGGATCGAGGTCGGGGGCCCCGATGGCACCGAGGCGTTCGACCAGATCAGGAGCTTCCGCCGGTTCCTGCTTTTCGCCCGCGACACCATCCGCTGGAAACGCCCGATGGAGCCCGATATCCACTGGTCGGCGATGTCGGGACATGTCGCGACCTTCATCGCGGGGGGCGGGCGCTATGACCGGATCTTCTGGACCGAGAGGTTCGACGAAGGCATGGGCGCGGTGCTTGCCGCGATCGACACGGCTTACGCGGTCGACCTCGGCAGCATCCCGCGGTTCAACGAATCCGAGGGCCACGGGCCGAAACGCGCGCATCCCGTCGAGGACTATTTCGACGACCTGTCGATGCATCTGGTCTACGAGATCTACAAGCGCGATTTCGAGCTATTCAAGTACGATTTCGCCAACCCGGCCAAGCGCCAGCCCATCGGCGAGATCGACCTCGACGAGGTCCATGCCAAGCTCGGCGAGTGAGGCCGGGCGGGGGCCGCGGGTTTTTCGATGATGTGCGCCTGCGGCGCGCAGGGTGTCTCGACGTCGCCCTGCGGGCTCCGTCTCGGGGTCCGGGCGCCGCCGCGGTATTTCTTCCCGGACGAGCGGCGCAGTGCTTGCATTTCCGGCCGTGATGCGTAAAAGGGCCGCCAGACATGCGCGTGTTGCCCGCCCTGGCACGATTGATCCCCCGGTCTCCCGGGGCGTGGTCGGGTATGCGCGTGACAGCATCGAACACCGAACCACGAAAGGGTCCAGAGCCAGATGGCCAATACAGTCCAGTCCAAGAAACGCGCCCGCCAGAATGAAAAGCGGGCAGCGATCAACAAGGCGCGCCGCTCGCGCATCCGCACCTACCTGCGCAAGGTCGAGGAGGCGATCGCCTCTGGCGACAAGGAGGCCGCGGCGGCCGCCCTGCGCGCAGCCCAGCCCGAACTGATGCGCGGCGTGACCAAGGGCGTCTTCCACAAGAACACCGCCGCGCGCAAGATTTCGCGTTTCTCCGCCCGGGTAAAGTCGCTCGGCTGAGGGTTCCCGACAACCCGTTGAATTTCAAGGGCACCGCTTTGCAGCGGTGCCCTTTGCATTTGCAGCCTTCGGTCACACGCGCGGATTCTTTTCATGCAAAGATGCTGTCAAGCGCAATGATACGTTGCCCGCGCGCATGTGACGTTGCTAATTTCCATCAGCGATTCACGCTTGGGGGGACAGGCGTACCGATGCAGGATGACGTGACGATGACGTGATCCGGCTTGGCGAAGGGGCCTTATTGAAGGCTCCGGTCTTGTCCATTGGAATGTGTTCCAGAACGTCTGGGTCGGGATCACCGCGTGTCCCGTCCTGCGAACATGGAACTGCAGGACGACTTGTAGATGGTCCGTCGGTCCGTTGCATCACTGCAGCGGGATGGATGGATTATTGCCCTCCCTCTCGCCGATCGCGTGGCAAGGTGTTCCTGTCGCTTGGCGAAAGCCGTGCGGCAGTTGGTGGCAGAGTAGCGAAAACGGGGTAGCATGACGCAGGATCAATGGGGCCGGTTGAAGGAAAGAATTCAACAATCCATCGGGCAGAGCAATTTCAAGAACTGGATCGAGCCGCTGGAATTCGCCGAGGTGAGCGAAGGGGTGGCGAGCTTCGTGGTGCCGACCGGCTTTATCGGGAATTATGTGTCGCGGCATTTCGGGGACCTGATCCTCTACCAGATCTCGAGCATCGACCCGCAGGTGCGCAAGCTCGACTTCCGGGTCGCGGCGCAGGCGGCCCCGCGTGCCGCCCGGCCGGAGACCGCGCATGTCGAAGCCGCCACGCAGCCCCCGGCGAAGGATCCCGCGCTGCCCTCGGCCCCGCTCGACGATCGTTTCCGGTTCGAGACCTTCGTCGTCGGCAAGCCCAACGAGCTTGCGCATGCCGCCGCCAAGCGCGTGGCCGAAGGCGGGCAGGCGACGTTCAACCCGCTGTTCTTCTACGGCGGTGTCGGGCTTGGCAAGACGCACCTGATGCACGCCATCGCGTGGGAGCTGACCACCACGCGCCCCGAGCTGCACGTGCTGTACCTCTCGGCCGAGCAGTTCATGTACCGCTTCGTGCAGGCCCTGCGGGATCGCAAGATGATGGATTTCAAGGAGATGTTCCGTTCCGTCGATATCCTGATGGTCGATGACGTGCAGTTCATCGCCGGCAAGGACAGCACGCAGGAGGAGTTTTTCCATACCTTCAATGTTCTGGTGGACCAGAACAAGCAGATCGTGATTTCCGCGGACCGCGCGCCCGGCGAGATCGCGGGGCTGGAGGACCGGATCAAGTCGCGGCTGCAATGCGGGCTGGTGGTCGATCTGCACCCGACCGATTACGAATTGCGCCTCGGCATCCTGCAATCCAAGGTCGAGCGGTACCGCGAGCAGTACCCGGACCTGCATCTCGATGCCGGCGTGCTGGAATTCCTCGCGCACCGGATCAGCACGAATGTGCGCGTGCTGGAAGGCGCGCTGACGCGGCTGTTCGCCTTTGCCTCGCTGGTCGGCCAGCCGATCACCATGGAACTCACGCAGGATTGCCTCGCCGACGTGCTGCGCGCCTCCGAGCGCAAGGTGTCCGTCGAGGAGATCCAGCGCAAGGTGTCGGATCACTACAACATTCGCCTGTCCGAGATGATCGGCCCCAAGCGGCTGCGCGCGTTCGCCCGGCCGCGTCAGGTGGCGATGTACCTGTGCAAGCAGATGACGTCCCGTTCGCTGCCCGAGATCGGCCGGCGCTTCGGCGGGCGCGACCACACAACCGTGATGCACGGCGTCAAGCGAGTCGAGGAATTGCGCATCCAGGACGCGCAGATCGCCGATGATCTCGAGATCCTGCGCCGGTCGCTGGAAGGCTGAGGCGGGCATCATGGAACCGCCCGCGATCCGCGCCATGCAACGTGGCGCGGATTTCGGTGCCAAACTCTCACAAAGCGCTTGAGCCGACGCGGGAAATTGCTACCGTGCCCCTCCCGGCGCCGGGTCGGCATCTGACAGGAGCGAAACCATGAAATTCAGCATCGAACGCGGTACGTTGCTCAAGGCCGTGGCACAGGCCCAGTCGGTGGTCGAGCGGCGCAACACCATCCCGATCCTCGCCAACGTGCTGATCGAGGCCGAAGGCGAGGCGGTGCATTTCCGCGCCACCGATCTCGACATCGAGGTGGTGGACCGCGCGCCGGCGCAGGTCGAGCGGGCGGGCGCTGTCACCGTCTCGGCGGTGATGTTGCACGAGATCGTGCGCAAGTTGCCCGACGGGGCGTTGGTGTCATTGGCCGACGACGCGGTGTCGGGGCGCCTGACGGTGCAGGCCGGGCGGTCGAATTTCAACCTCGCGACGCTGCCGAAGGAAGACTTCCCCGTCATGGCCTCGTCGGAATATGCCAGCAATTTCGCCGCCCCCGCGCCGATGTTGCGGCGGCTGTTCGACAAGTCGAAATTCGCGATTTCAACCGAGGAGACGCGCTATTACCTAAACGGCGTCTACCTGCATGTCGCCGAGGCCGATGGCGCGCAGGTGCTGCGCTGCGTGGCCACGGACGGGCACCGCCTTGCCCGGATCGACGCCGCGTTGCCCGACGGTGCCGCCGAGATGCCCGGCGTGATCGTGCCGCGCAAGACGGTGGGCGAGTTGCGCAAGCTGCTGGACGATGACGAGATGGAGATCGCGGTGTCGGTGTCGGAGACCAAGATCCGGTTCGCCACCCCCGATATCACGCTGACCTCGAAGGTGATCGACGGCACGTTCCCGGACTATACGCGGGTCATTCCGCAAGGCAACACCCGACGGATGGAGGTGGATGCGGCCGAATTCGCCAAGGCCGTGGACCGCGTGGCGACTGTCAGTTCGGAGCGCTCTCGCGCCGTCAAGCTGGCGATCGACGAGGACCGGCTGATCCTGTCCGTGAACGCGCCCGATAGCGGTGCTGCCGAGGAAGAGGTGGTCGTGGCTTACGGCGACGAGCGGCTGGAGATCGGGTTCAACGCGAAATACCTGCTGGAAATCGCCAGCCAGGTGGACCGCGAAAACGCGGTGTTCCTGTTCAATTCCTCGGGCGATCCCACGCTGATGCGGGAAGGCGACGACACCAGCGCGGTCTATGTCGTCATGCCGATGCGCGTGTGACATCGGGCCGAGCCTCCGGCGGGAGTATTTCTGGAAAGATGAAAGGGCCGTGAATGGCCGGCCTCTACCTGTCGGAGTTGAGGCTGTCGCATTTCCGGTCGCATAGATCGGCGCGGCTGGATCTGGATGCGCGGCCGGTGGCCATTCATGGTCGGAACGGGGCGGGCAAGACCAACCTGATCGAGGCGGTCTCGCTGTTCTCGCCGGGGCGCGGGATGCGTCGGGCGGCCGCGCAGGATCTGGCGCGCCGGCCGGAGGCGCTGGGCTGGAAGATCACCGGCATGTTGCGGGCCGCGGACCGGCAGCATGAGGTCGAGATCTTCTCCGAGGCAGGCGGCGCGCGACAGGTGCGCATCGATGGCAAGTCCGCGGCACAGCTTGCGCTTGGCCGCCTCGCACGCGTGCTCTGGCTGATCCCGGCGATGGACCGGCTGTGGATCGAGGGCGCCGAGGGACGGCGCCGGTTTCTCGATCGCATGACGATGAGCTTTCTGCCCGGCCATGCCGACGCGTCGTTGGTCTACGAAAAGGCGATGCGCGAGCGTAATCGGCTGCTCAAGGACCAGGTGCGCGACGGGCACTGGTACATCGCGCTCGAACGTCAGATGGCCGAGGCCGGGGCCGAGATCCACGCCAATCGCAAGACCGCGCTTCAGCGGATCATGGACGCCCAGATGCAGGCCGAGACGGCCTTTCCCACCGCGGAACTTGACCTGACGCAGACCGAGGGCGAGATGCCCGAGACCGAAGGCGATCTGCGCGCCGCACTGGCCGAGAGCCGCTTTCGCGATCTCGTCGCGGGGCGGTCGCTGGTCGGGCCGCATCGCGCCGATCTTTACGGCAGCTATGCTGCCAAGGGCGTACCGGCGACCGAATGTTCCACCGGCGAGCAGAAAGCGCTTCTGGTGTCGCTGATCCTTGCCAATGCGCGCGCGCTGGCCCGCGATTTCGGCGCGCCGCCGATCCTGCTGCTCGACGAGGTGGCAGCGCATCTCGATGCCGGCCGGCGCGCGGCGCTTTACGACGAGATCTGCGGCCTCGGCGCGCAGGCGTGGATGACCGGCACCGGGCCGGAGCTTTTCGCGGAACTGGGCGCGCGGGCGCAGCATGTGCATGTCACCGAAAGCGATGGCCTCAGCAGCGTGGAGGCGCGCGTGCCATGACCCTCGCCGCCTCGGACCTTGCGCTTTACACGGTCGCCATCCTGATCCTTTTCCTGACGCCCGGGCCGGTCTGGCTGGCGCTGGTGGCGCGGGCGATGTCGGGCGGGTTTCACGCCGCCTGGCCCTTGGCATTGGGCGTGGTGGTCGGCGATGTGCTGTGGCCGTTCCTTGCGATTCTCGGGGTCACCTGGATCGTCTCGGTCTTCTCGGGGTTCATGCTGGCGCTGCGGATCCTCGCCACGGCGATGTTCGTGGGGATGGGGATCCTGCTGATCCGCAACGCCGACCGCACCATCAGCGCCGACAGCCGCCTGACACGGCCCGGTCTCTGGGCGGGGTTCATGGCCGGGCTTGCGGCGATTCTCGGCAATCCGAAGGCGGTGCTGTTCTACATGGGCGTGTTGCCCGGCTTCTTCGATCTGTCGCGCATCACGCCGCTGGACATCGCGGCGGTGGTCGGCATCTCGTTCGCGGTGCCGCTGGTCTGCAACCTGTCGCTGGCGCTTTTCGTGGACCGGATCCGCGGCCTCGTCACCTCGGCGCGGGCGCTGCGGCGCACCAATATCGCGTCCGGCGCGCTGCTGATCGCGGTCGGGCTGGTGATCCCCTTCACCTGATCACGCAAGGCCGCAAAATATAGCGGTTGGGCGTGACATTCTCCCCAAGAAACCGTATAAAATGAGGAAATTACGAAGGAACGCACGCATGTCCGAACCCGCCATCGCGCCCGAAGAATACGGCGCCGATTCCATCAAGGTTCTCAAGGGGTTGGAGGCTGTCCGCAAACGTCCCGGCATGTATATCGGCGACACCGATGACGGCTCGGGCCTGCACCACATGGTCTACGAGGTCGTCGATAACGGCATCGACGAGGCGCTGGCGGGTCATGCCGACGCGGTCAGCGTCACGATCCACGCGGATTCCAGCGTGTCGGTCCGCGACAACGGCCGTGGCGTGCCCGTGGATATCCACGAGGGCGAAGGCGTGTCGGCCGCCGAGGTCATCATGACCCAGCTGCACGCAGGCGGCAAGTTCGACCAGAATTCCTACAAGGTCTCGGGCGGTCTGCACGGCGTCGGCGTGTCGGTCGTCAACGCGCTGTCGGACTGGCTGGAATTGCGGATCAGGCGGGGCGGCAAGGAGTATCTCGCCCGGTTCGAGGGCGGCTTCACAACCGAGCATCTGCATGTCGTCGGCGATGCCGAAGGCCGCTCGGGGACCGAGGTGCGCTTTTTGGCCTCGACCGACACGTTCAGCAACCTCGAGTACAGTTTCGAGACGCTGGAAAAGCGCCTGCGCGAGCTGGCTTTTCTCAATTCCGGTGTGCGCATCATCCTGCGCGACGAGCGCGGCGAGGAACCGCTGGAGGCCGATCTCGTCTACGAGGGCGGGGTCAAGGAATTCGTCCGGTATCTCGACCGGCACAAGACACCGGTGATGCCCGCGCCGATCTTCATCACGGGCGAGCGCGACGGGATCACCGTCGAAGTGGCGATGTGGTGGAACGACAGCTATCACGAGACGGTGCTGCCCTTCACCAACAACATCCCGCAGCGCGACGGCGGCAGTCACCTCGCCGGATTTCGCGGCGCCCTGACCCGGACGATCAACGCCTATGCCCAGACCACCGGCATCGCCAAGAAGGAAAAGGTCAGCTTCACCGGCGACGACGCCCGCGAGGGGCTGACCTGCGTGCTGTCCGTGAAGGTGCCCGATCCGAAGTTCTCCAGCCAGACCAAGGACAAGCTGGTCAGCTCCGAGGTGCGCCCGGCGGTCGAGGGGCTGGTGAACGAAAAGCTGGGCGAGTGGTTCGAGGAGAACCCGCAAATCGCCAAGTCTGTCGTCAGCAAGGTCATCGAGGCCGCTCATGCCCGCGAGGCGGCGCGCAAGGCGCGCGATCTGACCCGGCGCAAGAACCCGATGGACGTGAATTTCCTCGCCGGCAAGCTCAAGGACTGCTCGTCCAAGGATCCATCGAAGACCGAGCTTTTCATCGTCGAGGGCGATTCGGCGGGCGGTTCGGCCCAGACCGGGCGCGACCGGGGCACCCAGGCGATCCTGCCGCTCAAGGGCAAGATCCTGAATGTCGAGCGCGCGCGGTTTGACCGGATGTTGGGCAGCCAGGAGATCGGCAACCTGGTGATGGCCCTCGGCACCGGCATCGGGCGCGACGAGTTCGACATCTCGAAACTGCGCTACCACAAGATCGTGCTGATGACCGACGCCGATGTCGACGGCGCGCATATCCGCACGCTGCTGCTGACCTTCTTCTACCGGCAGATGCCCGAACTGATCGAGGGCGGATATCTGTACATCGCGCAGCCGCCTTTGTACAAGGTGATGCGCGGCAAGTCCGAGGTCTATCTCAAGGATCATCCGTCGCTCGAGAATTACCTGATCGACCAAGGCACCACCGATGCCGCGCTGCGCCTCGGTACCGGCGAGGAGATCGCCGGACCGGACCTGGTGCGCGTGGTCGAGGAGGCGCGACAGGCCAAGCGCATGCTCGACTCGTTCCCGACTCATTACCCGCGCCACATCCTCGAACAGGCGGCCATCGCCGAGGCGTTTTTGCCGGGTCGCGTGGATTCGGACTTGCAGGGGGTGGCCGATACCGTGGCCAGCCGGCTCGACATGATCTCCAACGAGTACGAGCGCGGCTGGCAGGGGCGCCCGACCCAGGATCATGGCCTGCGCCTGTCGCGCACCGTGCGCGGCGTCGAGGAAGTGCGCACGCTCGACGGCCCGGTGCTGCGCGGCGGCGAGGCGCGCCGGCTTGCCCAGATCACCGCGCAATTGCGCGAGGTCTACCGCGACCCGGCCACCCTCGTGCGCAGGGAACGCGGGCAGCCCATCCACGGCCCGCTCGACCTGCTGAACGCCATCCTCAAGGAGGGGGAGAAGGGCCTGACCCTGCAACGCTACAAGGGTCTGGGCGAGATGAACCCGAACCAGCTCTGGGAAACCACGCTGGATCCCGACGCGCGCACGTTCCTTCAGGTCAAGATCGACGACGTGGCCGAGGCCGACGACCTCTTCACCAAGCTGATGGGTGACGTGGTGGAGCCGCGCCGCGAATTCATCCAGTCCAACGCGCTCAACGTCGCGAACCTGGATTTCTGAGACCTCCGGGACGCCCATGGTTTTCGTGTCCCCACAGACAGGGCAGGGCGCCTTTCCCTTTTATCAAGAAACTTGGCGCGAAATCGACTAGGGTCGGAGCAGGATCTTTCCCTGATGCTTGCCGCCCTCGATGATGCGATGCGCCTCGGCGGCGTCGGTCAGCGGAATGACCGCATGCGTGACGCTGCGCAGCGCGCCGGCGGCGAAGAGCGGCCACACGTTATCAAGCAGGTCCCGGGCGATCCTGGTCTTGTCGCCGTCCGACCGAGAGCGCAGGGTCGATCCGGTATAGGTGATCCGCTTGAGCATGACCGGCATAAGGTCGATCTCGACCTTCGAGCCGAGGTTGAAGGCCAGTTGCACGATGCGCGCGTCGCGCCGGGCGGCCTTGATGTTACGGGCGACGTAATCGCCGCCGATGATATCGAGGATGATGTCGGCGCCACCCGCCTCGCGACAGATCGCGACGAAATCCTCTTCGTGGTAATTGATGGCCCGCGTTGCCCCGAGTGACATGGCGAACGCCGCGGCGGTGTCAGAGCCGACGGTGGTGTAGACATCAAGCCCCATCGCGGCCCCAAGCTGGATCGCCGTGGAGCCGATGCTGCCAGCGCCGCCGTGAACCAGGAAGGTGCCGTTTTCCGGCACCGTCCGGCCGAGAAAGACGTTGCTCCAGACCGTGAAGAAGGTTTCGGGCAGGCCGGCGGCGTCGACCTCGTCGATACCGTCGGGGATCGGCAGGCAGTGATCGGCCAGGACGGCCACGTATTCGGCATAGCCGCCACCGTTGGTCAGCGCGCAAACCCGGTCACCGGTCCGCCAGCGGGTCTGATCGGCCGCCACGGCGACCACTTCACCGGAGACTTCGAGCCCCAGCAGGTCCGACGCCCCTTCAGGCGGTGGGTAGTGGCCCCGGCGCTGCACCAGGTCCGGACCATTGACACCAGCGGCCGTGACCTTGACGAGGACTTCTCCCGAGGCCGGAACCGGCAGGGGCCGCGTTCCTTCGACGAGAACTTCGGGCCCGCCAAAGTCATCAAGCTCGATTGTCGTCATGGTGTCGGGTAGATGCGATTCGCTCATGGTCTCTTGCGCTTTCAGGTTGCGGCCTGCGCCCGTTTCACGGCGGTCACGACATCGTCGGCATTGGCGGCAATGATCGCGCCGGCGTCGCGCAGGCTTGCGATCTTGTCCTTCGCCGATCCGCCACCAAGCACCGAGAGGGTGCCGGCATGGCCCATCTGCCGGCCGCGCGGGGCATACCGCCCGACGATCAGCGCGACGACCGGCTTGCCGTAGTCGACCGAGGCAAGGTAGGCGGCAGCGTCCTCTTCGTCGCGGCCTCCGATCTCGCCGATAAGCACGACCGCATCGGTGTCATCGTCGTCCCGGAACCGTTTGAGACATTCCACGAAATCCACCCCGTGCAACGTGTCGCCGCCAATGGCGACCGTCGTGGACTGACCCAGGCCCGTCTTGCTGAACTGTGCGACGATCTCGGATGTCAGCGACGCCGAGCGTGACGCGATGCCGATCCGGCCCGGCCTCGTGGCCCGGGTCGGCATGACGCCGATCTTGCACTGGCCCGGTGTCAGGATGCCTTGTGAATTCGGGCCGATCAGAATCGTATCCGAATTTTGCAGGGCCGTCTTGACCCGGCTCATGTCGTGTTGCGGAACGCGTTCGGTCACGCAGACCACGACGCCGATACCGGCCTCGATCGCCTCGATCATGGCATCGCCCGCATAGGGGGCCGGGACGATCACGAGGCTGGCATTCGCGCCGGTCTCTGACATCGCTTCCTTGACCGAATTGAAGATCGGCAGGTCCAGATGCTGGCTGCCGCCCTTGCCGGGGCGCACGCCGCCGACATAGGTCGGGGCATATCGTGCCGCCTGGTCGGTGTAGAAGGTGCCGGACCGGCCCGTCATGCCCTGAACGATCACGCGTGTGTCGGAGTCGACGAAGATCGCCATCAGCGTGCCCTCCCGGTTTTTGCAATTTCAACGACGCGGTTGATCGCACCGGACATCGTGTCGAAGGTTTCAACCGGCACTTTCCGGTCGCGCAATATGTTCGTGCCCCATTCGGCATTGTGACCGGCGATGTGCGCGACGACCGGCAGTTTCCGCTTGGCGCGGGAATACGCGAAATTCACACCTTCCGCCACCGTATCGGCCGCCGTCATGCCGCCGCCGTGGATGTTGAGCAGCAGAACCTGCACCTGCGCGTCGGTCAGCAGCATTTCAACGCCCCTGGCAATGTCGAAGCTGCGCGCCGTTGTCCTGATATCCATGAAATTGGCCGGCTTTCCGCCCGCGTCGGTGATCATGTCATTGGTGGCAAGCCCGAGACCGGCCCCGTTGGTGACCACACCGATATTCCCCGTCAGTTGAACGAGGTTGATGTTGTACTTCTGCGCCTCGGTCTCGTCGGACGACGTGCCTGGATCCGTAATCATCGAGTCGAACTCCGGTCGCCGGAAGGAGGCGTTGCGGTCGAGTGCGAGCTTGGCGTCGACCGCCATCCACTTGCCGTCCCTGGTCCGCACGAAGGGGTTGATCTCGACGAGTGTCAGATCGTTGTCGCAGAACGCCTTGCGCGCGTTTTCGATGGTGTCGAGCGCCTCGGGCCCCTCGATGCCGACATCCTTCAGGAAGGCAGTCAGCGCGTCGCGGGCCTCGGGAGTGTCGTCCAGAATATGCGACTTGACGGTGCTTTCATCCATGCGGGCAAGCTGTTCGAACTCCACCCCGCCGGACGCGGAGGCCAGAAGCATGGGGCGTCCGCTGCCGGGATCGAAGGAAATGGCGATGTAGTAGCTGTTGGCGATATCGACCGCGGCCTCGACGTAGACAGAGCGCACCTTTTCACCCGACGCCGCCGTCTGGTCGGTCACCAGGGTCGAATTCAGCAACGCTCGCGCCTCGTTGGCGACCGCCGATGGCGTGGCGGCAAACTTGATCCCGCCTGCAAGGCCCCGGCCGCCGGCCGTGATCTGTGCCTTGACCACGTATTTGCGCGCATCGATTTCCTTGCAAAGCCTTTCGGCTTCGTCCGGGGTATGTGCGAGGCGGCCCTCCGGAATCGAAACGCCGTACTGACAGAGCAGTTCCTTGGATTGGTTCTCTGAGAGCATCATGAGCCCGCGCCTTCCTGTTTTGGTGGTTTCTGGTATGCCACGACGGTGATTCTGTCAATGTGAGTGATCTCTTGCCCACGATAACACAGCCCCGCTAGGATGCGTATTGAACGGAGACGACCGTGATCAGTTTGAGAGAGCTCGAGTTTCTGGCTTCGCTTGCCCGTCGAAAGCATTTCGCACGCGCCGCGGAAGAGTGCGGCGTGTCGCAACCGGCATTCTCGATGCGGATCAGGAAACTCGAGGAAAAGCTCGACACGCCGATCGTGAAACGCGGCAACCGTTTCCAGGGCTTCACGGCCGAGGGCGATGCCCTGGTGCGCCACGCCCGCAAGATCGTCGGCGATGTCAAGATCCTGGAGCAGGAGTTTCGCTCGGCAAAGGGCGAGATCACCGGCAAACTGGTGCTTGCGGCCATACCGACGGCCGTGATCTTCGCGGCCCGCGCGGTGAAGGCGCTGCGAGCGAAGCACCCCGGCGTCAAGGTCAGCATCCAGACGGCGACATCGCTGGCGATCCAGCAGGGGCTGGAAAACGGGCTTTTCGAGGCCGGGATCACTTATGGCGAAGGCGTTTCGCGCGATCTCTTGAGGGTCGAGGATCTCTACAGCGAGACGTACACCCTGTTGACCCCGACCCATCTTGCCCCGCGCGTGACGGGCGAGGTGACCTGGGCGGAGGCCGCGCAACTACCTCTGACCTTGCTGGAGCCGGGAATGCAGAACCGCCGTATTCTCGACAAGGTGTTCGACGATCTCGGTCTGCTGCCCAATGTGACCGTCGAGACAAGCGGTTTCATGGCGGCCATGGTTCTTGCCGCCGAAGGCATGTCGGCCACGGTCGTGCCGAACCATCTCATCGAGGCGTTCGGTCAACCCGGGGGAACCGTGGCCTTGCCGCTGGTTGCGCCGGTGCTCGAAAAGAAAGTGGCCATCGTCACGCCGCTTCGCGATCCAGGCCTGCCGGTCGTCGACGCATTGCGGCGTGTGGTGATCGCAAGATAGATCAGCGCTACTTATCAATCCATCAGAAATAAGTAATTGACGTTCACCATTACTGATGTGGTATATCACATGCCAACAGGTAGAGGAGTTCCATGATGGCACTTGATGAGCGGACGGGCGTCTGGAAGTCGGGGAGGGGCAAGGGGCGGCATGTTCCGAAGGGGCGTCAGCTGGACG
>NZ_JBAPKY010000070.1:0-15103 GCF_037083785.1 Roseovarius sp. D22-M7 | reverse complement strand
GGTAGCGGGCGGGGGATGGCTTGCTCATACAGCCCGTGTAACCGCATGGATTCACGATGTGAATCGTCAACAGTCAAAGTTGTGCAACAACGCCCTATCAAATACTAAATACTCTTGGCAACATTTGGAACGCGGACATTGCCCTGACCGTGAAACTCGCTTCACGCGGAGGCACCGCTGGTTTGTTTAGAGCCAACATGACCGAGCGGTTGATGGATGATTCCAGCGTAGTAAAACAGATAAGTCTGACGCGGTCGGACCACTTCTGTTAGTCGCTCCCACAGAACGAAAATACGGTTTTTCACCAAACGGCCACGCATGGGTCCTGGAGCAGGGCCCGAATCTGACCTATAGGCGACCTTGGACTGATCAGGGCCAAGGATCAGGCTCTCACCGAACCCAAGAACCAGCATTCTGACCTGCTGACGCCAGTTTCTTCATCATTCGTCTCACGCAGTTGCCGTTTACATCAGTCAAATCGATGAAGATCCCTGATCGGGTTGCGCTTTGCCGAAGAACTCCTTATGCGGCACTGCAGCAAACTTGGACCCGGAGGCGACTCCGGGTGGCTCTTCCGGCCGCCGATCCGCCGGACAACCACGGACAATCGTGCAGATGCACACCGATCTCGCGCGAATTGCGCGAGATCGGTATTGGATAACAATTTCATGATTTCACTCGACGCCTATCGCGGCCAATGGTTTGGCAACATTCGCGGCGACCTGCTTGCCGGTCTCGTCGTCGCCCTGGCCCTCATTCCAGAGGCAATCGCCTTTTCCATCATCGCCGGGGTCGATCCGAAAGTCGGGCTTTACGCCTCCTTCTCGATCTCCGCCATCGTTGCCCTCACCGGGGGGCGCCCCGGCATGATCTCGGCGGCGACCGCCGCAACGGCCGTGCTGATGATCACGCTGGTGAAGGATCACGGGCTGCAATACCTTCTGGCAGCAACCGTGCTGGCTGGGCTGTTGCAGATCGGCGCCGGGGTGTTCCGGCTGGGCTTCATCATGCGTTATGTGTCGAAATCGGTCATGACCGGCTTCGTCAACGCTCTGGCGATCCTGATCTTCATCGCGCAGCTTCCCGAGCTTGATCCCCGCGATGTGACCTGGATCACGTATCCATTGGTCGCTGCGGGACTTGGCATCATCTACGGGCTGCCATTGTTGACCAAGGCGATCCCGTCGCCGCTGGTCACCATCGTCGTGCTGACCGCGCTGGCCTTCGCGCTCGGGCTCGACGTCCGTACGGTGGGCGACATGGGCGATTTGCCTGACACGCTGCCGGTCTTCCTGATCCCGCAGATCCCTTTCAACCTCGAGACGTTGATGATCATTCTGCCCTACTCGGTGGCGGTGGCCGTTGTGGGCCTTCTTGAAAGCCTGATGACGCAGAACATCGTCGACGACCTGACCGACACGAAATCCAACCGGAACCAGGAATGCATCGGCCAGGGCGTGGCCAACACCGCGACCGGTTTCATCGGCGGCATGGCGGGGTGTGCCATGATCGGCCAGTCGATCATCAACGTGAAATCGGGCGGGCGCGGGCGCCTGTCGTCGTTCGCGGCGGGCGTGTACCTGCTGTTCATGGTGGTGGTGCTGGGAGATCTGGTTAGCATCATCCCGATGGCCGCGCTGGTGTCGATCATGATCATGGTCTCTATCGGCACGTTCTCGTGGTCGTCTATCAAGAACCTCAAGGTGCATCCGCGGTCGTCCTCCATCGTGATGATCGCCACGGTCGTGACCGTGGTCTACACGCATAACCTCGCCATCGGGGTACTGGTGGGCGTGCTTCTCTCGGGGATCTTCTTCGCGGGCAAGATCGCGCAACTCTTCCGCGTGACGAGCGATATCAGTGCTGACGGGCGCGTGCGGACCTACAAGGTCGAGGGACAGCTCTTCTACGGCTCGGTCGAGGATTTCATGAACGCTTTCGACTTCAAGGAAGCGCCCGAGCAGGTCAAGATCGATGTGAGTGCCGCGCATATCTGGGACATCAGCTCGGTGCAGGCGCTTGACATGGCGATCCTCAAGTTCCGCCGCGACGGCGCCGAGGTCGAAGTCATAGGCATGAACGAGGCGACTGAAACCCTCGTCGACCGGCTTGCCATCCATGACAAGCCCGGCGCGATGGACACATTGATGAACCACTGAGGGAGGAGAAGACCATGAGCGAGAAGATCATCGCATTGGTGGACGGGTCGATCTATTCGGAAAGCGTGTGCAACCACGCCGCCTGGATCGCCAAGCGCACGCAAGCGCCGGTCGAACTGATCCACGTGTTGGGCCGCCGCGAAGCGCCGGACAAGACGGATCTGTCCGGCGCCATCCGGCTTGGCGCACGCACGAAGCTGATGGAGGAACTGGCCGAGCTCGACGCACAGCGTGCAAAGCTCGTGAGCCACCGCGGCCGCGCGATCCTCGAGGACGCGCGCACGATCATCGACCGGGACGGCGTGACCGAGACCACCACCCGCCTGCGCCATGGCGACATCGTCGAGGCCATCGGGGAGATCGAATCCGAAGCCCGCGTCATTGTCATCGGCAAGCGCGGCGAGGCGGCCGATTTTGCCAAGGGGCATCTGGGCTCCAACCTCGAACGCATCGTGCGCGCGTCGCACCGGCCGGTCTTTGTCGCCGCGCGCGCCTTCAAGACCATTGAGCGCGTTCTGGTCGCCTATGACGGTGGCACGTCCGCGATGAAGGCGGTGGATCACATTGCGCGCAGCCCGCTTTTCGCGGGGCTGGCCGTCACCGTCGTGACCGTCGGTAACGAGACGCCGGAGAGCAAGAAGGGCCTCGCTGATGCCAAGGCACTTCTGCAGGCGGCTGGTATCCAGGCCGAGACCCGCGTGCTACCGGGGCAGCCGGAAACGGAATTGGGCAAACTGGTGGATGAAGAGGGGTTCGGCATGGTCGTCATGGGGGCCTACGGTCACACCCGTATCCGCAGCCTTGTCATCGGATCCACGACGACCGAGATGGTACGGTCCTGCAAGGTGCCCGTCGTCCTGATGCGGTGATCTCGATGACGGCTCCCACCCTTGGGGACCTGAAGACGGCATTCCCGCCTCGGAACGAGGAAAAATCGCAGGGCTTGCGTGTCGCATCCATCGAGCGGATTGTATCCGTCGATACGGCGCCAAACCGCAGGCCCTTTTGGCCTCTATCCACAGCGCGTCGGGGATGATCACGCGGTCAAATTCCAGTCCCTTGGCCAGATGCGGCGTGCAGACCACGATCCCGGTGGAAAACCCGGTGCTGCCCTCTTCGAGCAGCCGTGCCTCGACCCCTGCCTCTGACAGAGCCTTGTGCAGGCGCGTCGCCTGCGCTTGGGTCTTGGCCAGCACCGCGAGGCCCGCGTGCTCCGACGCCCGGAAGGCTTCGATCAGACGGGCAATGCGCGCCACGGCGTCCTTCTGCGTCTTGACGACCGCCAGTTCGGGTGCCGGCCCGTGCCGCTCCATCGCGATGAGATCGAGGTTGGGCGAGATCTTCAGCGCGAACTGCATAATCTCCCAAGTCGAACGATAGCTCTTGTTGAGGGTCACGCGCCAGGCGCCCTCGAGGACGCTCTCGATCCGCTCGGGTGTCGAGGCGCTGTAGGGATTCACGGATTGCGTGGCGTCGCCGAGGATGGTCTTGCGGCATCTGAAAAGCCGCCCCAGCACCGCGTATTGCGCCGGCGTGTAGTCCTGCATCTCGTCGACCAGCAGATGCGCGACACCCGCATAGGGGCTTTCGACGCCTTCGGTCAGGATTCTCAAATAGTTGAGCGGGAAGACGTCGGCATATTCCAGCTTGCCGCTCTTGGGTTTGAAAAGATCCGGCCGGTCGATCCAGTCGAAAAGTTCCTTGTAAGCCTTGCGCAGCGTGGTTCGGTTGACCATCCCGCGCACTGCCTTGCGGACCACCGCGCGTTCCTCCTTGCGCAGCTCGATGTTGTACTCGGCCTCGAACTGCTCGATCACCGAACTGCCGGTCGCCACAAGGCGCTCGGCCATGTCCAGCAGCCGCAGCCGGTTCCACGTCGTCTCGAACACGAAGCCAGGCAGCGGGCGCTTGCGCACCACCAAGTCCTCGGGCTGAAACGCGGTCTTTTCCAAATGCTGCGCATAGGCCTCGATCTAGCGCAGGAACTCGGGCGCGGCCTTGGCGCGCAGCCGCATCTTCATGTCCGCGTCGTCGGTTTCCAGCAGCAGCGCCGTCTGCTCGAAGAAGGTCTGGAACCGGATCTTGTCACCAAGGATCTGCGCAGCGAGTGTCTCCATGCCGATCTCTGGCACGGTCTCCTCGCCCAACTCGGGCAGCACATTGCCGATATAGTCGGCAAAGACCCTGTTGGGCGAGATGATCAGAATGTCAGAGGATTTCAGCGTGTCCTTGAAGCGGTAAAGCAGAAAGGCGATCCGATGCAGCGCGATCGAGGTCGTGCCAGATCCCGCGACCCCCGGGATGATCAGCGTGTGCGCCTCGGCGTCGCGGATGATGGCGTTCTGGTCGCGCTGGATCGTGGCGACGATATTCTTCATGCCGTCGTCGCTGGCCTGCGCGCGGGTAGCCGCCGCGACTGCCCCGTCGATCCGGCTTGTTTTCGTGACCTTGTGCATCCGGGTCAGGCCGGATGACGGGTTGCGCGATGCGACCACGCTATCGAAGTGATTGCGCAGCACCGGGTGGCCATCGTGGCGGATCAAGTGCCCGTTCACGGTGCGCTCCAAATCGCCAACGGCCACGCCCATTGAAAGCGGCGCTTGGCGCAGCTCGATCACCGGCAGGCCATCGTCGTGCAAGTGCTGCATGACCGCCCGGGCAAGGTGCGGATCGAAAGCGATCTCTTGCACGTCATGGCGCGCGGCCAGCTCGCGCAAGTGATCCTCGACGGCCAGCGGGTCGATGATCGGGCCGGGTGTGGCCGTGATCAGCCCGTCATCGCGCCACCGCTCATAGGGCACCGCGTCACGTTCGCTGCGGCCTTTCAGATCATCGCCTGGCACAAAGAACCAAGGCTTGACGGTGATCTCGCCAGTGTCATGCAGCCATGCCGCCACCACTGCCGCTGTGTCACCCGACAGCGCCAGATCGACGCCCAGCCAGCACGGCAGGCCCTCAAGATCGGTCTCGTCATCTGGGAACTGCCGGGCGTCATAGGCGGCCATGCTGAAAAGCGGATCGCGGCTGTTCCCGTGCCAGATATTCAGGTTGTATTGCTGAAAGCTGTATCGCTCTGCCGGGTGATCCTGCGCCTCTTTCGCCAGACTGCGCAGCCCCGACAGGCTCGGGAAGCCGTGTTGCAGGCCGGGGTTCACCCGGTGCCATACGCCTTCGTCTTGCCAGTCATCATCGGGCGCGGCGGCAAAGATGATCGGCAGATACTCGGGGTTGTCGATCTCACCAAGCGCCACGCGCCGGGCATAGGCGTATTGCTCTGCGGCCAGCCCCTCACTGCCGCGCCCGGCGGTGGTGGCGACCACCAGCAAGCTGTTATCGGTCTTGGCCAGACCGGATTTCAGCGCCTCCCAAAGGTCGCGGCCCTTCCATGTGTGGATCTCGTCGGCCAATACGAAAGCCGGGGTGGTGCCGTGCTGTGCGCGGCCATCGCTCGACACGGCGCGCAGCCGTGCACCGCTCCCCGTATCGGTAATCTGTTTGGCGCTGTTGAAGGCGTCATGGGTGCGCGTTGCGGCCACAAGGCGCTTATCCGATCGGATGATCTCTGCCGCCTCACGAAAGCCGATACCGGCCTGTTCTCGATCACTTGCAGCAAAGATCACCTGCCCGGCTGGCACTTTCTCGGGGCCGATCACATGCAACAGCGACAGGGCAGCGGCCAGTGACGTTTTCCTGTTTCCCCTCGGCAGCATGAGAAACACCGTCTTGACGATCCGCCGCCCGTCCGCGTGGCGCGGCCCATAGATGCGCCGGACAATCCGTTCCTGAAAGGGTGCAAGCTGAAAGGCGCGTTTCGGCTCAGTGCTAGCCGGGTGGCGCAACCGGCGCAGGAACGTCACGGCGCGCTCACCGTACCCAAGCGGATCGGCAATGGGGCTGCCGTCATCAATCCATGCCGGGTAGGTGCTGGCCAAATGCGAAACAGTTTCGCATTCGGGTTCCATGATGCGCGCGCCATCCATCGTCACACCGCAAGCGGGTTGTCGGCGTCGTCATCGCCGGGCAGCTCTGCGCCGATCCGGGCGCGGCTGGTCGGGGTCAGCCCGTATTCGGCGGCAAGCTGGCGCGCGGTCTGCGCGGCACGATTGAGAACGCCGAACATCTTCACGTCGATTGCACCACCAGCGGCTGCGCGTTCTTCCTCGATCTGGCGCACGATCCCTGCAAATGTGCAGTAGCTTTCCACCCCGGCCAAATCGGCCTTTGTGATGATCCGCCGGTCGATCAGTTGCGGCATAATCCGCCGCCATTCCGCCTTGGCATGGGGTGCAAGGTGCCGGGGCACCGGCGGGGCTTTGGTCAGGGCGTCAGCGTCGGAACGGGTTGCAGGCTTTACGCCGCGCGAATGCACGCTCATGACGCCACCCTGACACAACGCAACTCAAGCGCGCGCCGCCGCCCCAGCTCTGCGATCTCGTTGATGTCATAGGCCACGCCATCGCAGATCACCCGATCTGCCGTGCCGATCCCGGCCAGATACCGGATGCGAAACACCGCGCCGCCTGCCTCTGCCTCACCGAAGCCGGTCAGGAATTCATCGGCGCTGCGCTGCACCAGCTCTGCCCGGATCGTGGCGACGGTTGCCCAGAGGCTCGACACGGCGCCAGAGGCCGCGACCGTCTCAGTCTCGCGCTCAATCGTGATCTGCCGATCCAGTTTGCCTGCCCTGATCACGGTCACGCCCTCCACCGGATGACACCCTCGACGGTGCCGACACCGTGGCAATAGGCCCGCTCGGGGTCAGGATCGCGCATGTAGGCAAAGCCCGGGCGCTCATAGGCATCAATGCCCACTGTGTCAGTGTGCGGTGCATCCCAGAGCGCGACAGACACCGCCGCGCCGATCTGCCGGGCCATGTCCGCGCCATCCTCGATCGCCCAGACGTGCAAGTCGAGATACACGCGTGTCATATACTGGCCACCGCTGGCACGCCCGAGATTGATAAGCTGGGGGCTGGCCATGATCACCGTTGGCAGCTTGTCCGGGCGCGTCGATCCGGCCCGGATATGATCGGCAGGCACAAGGGCGATCACCGCCGGGTCAGCGATCAGCGCCGCCCGGATTGCGGTCTGGAACTCAAGGCTCGGGTCGATCATGGCTTGTTCTCCCCAGCCTTCCTGATCGCCGCGCCGATTGCCCGGCTGATACGGCGCTGCACCTTGGGCCGGGCCAGCCGGGCACCGGGGCGCATGAACGGCTGCGCCTCGTGGTGCACGGCGCCGAACTCTTGCAGGTGGCCGTGGCGCACCTTCTCGTTTCCGGCAGTGACCAGCGCCTGATTGTCAGCTGCGACACGCTTGCCGCCGCCCTCAGCGTAAGCCGGGGTGGTCGCCCCCGGTGCGGTCACGGTGATAGAAGCGTCGAGATCGCCGTCTTCGCGGGGCACCAGCGCGCGCATGGTAGCCGCGACGTCCTCGGCACCCTTGATCAAGGCCGGGCGCACGTCGCGCAACACGCCCTCGGGAATGGCGCTCAGGCGCGCGCCAAGGATGCGCGATTGCTCCGACAGGCTCTTATGCTTCGACATGGCCGGTCACCTGTTCGCGATACGGGGCCAGCAGCTCATAGACGCCGAAGGGCACCAGCCGCATGCTGATTTCGCTGGCACCCTCGCGCTGTTCATACCAGTATGCGGCGAGCTGCAACGCGGCTTCGGTTGCGGCGGCATCACCGGCCGCAAAGGGCAGGCCGGTATGATTGCCGATCCACATTTCAGCCGCGGCGAGCTTGTGTGTCAGCAGGGCATCGTCAAGATCGTGATCAAGGTTGAGCTGCGATTTCAGCAGGCTAAGCGGCGTGTATGCGGTCATTCTTGAACCCTCTCATCGGGTGAAAAACTTATTTCTGGTCTGTCTTGTGCGGACGTCCCCCCGCCGGTCCCCTCTACCCTGCGAAAGTCTGAGACCACCCCCGGTGCATTTCTATGTTGCAGTCCCAGGAAATGCTGCCTAGCTAATCGCCCGCGTTTGTTTCTGGAGAAAAAATGAAAAAGATAGTCCTGTGCATGGGGATAGCCTGTTCCCTTGGAGCCTGCAGTGTTTCGCCGCCTGAAGACTATGCAGGTGCAATCGCCGCGTCTGTTCCACCGTCTGCTTCGATTAAGGCTCAGATCGTAAGGGACGCTCGCACATTCCTTGCCGATCCATATTCGGTTCGGGACGCAGGCATTTCCAACGTCGCAACCTTCAACAATGGCCTGCAAGGCGTCTGTGTTCGGGCAAACTCCAAAAACAAAATGGGCGGTTACACCGGCAGACAAAACTTGGCTGTGCTTATCCAAAATGGGATGTTGGTAGGAAACGTGCCAAATCATCAGCTCTGCAGCAGACCCGATGTGCCTTGGAGAAAGTTCCCTGAATTGGAGGCGTTGCGCGACCTCTAGGCTTTTCCAGCACCTCATGCGTCGCACTCCTGCCGTTGCTTGTGCCGGTTGTGGCAGGGCGTGCAGAGCGCCTGCCAGTTGGTGCGATCCCAGAACAGGCGCATATCGCCACAGTGCGGCGTCCGGTGATCCACAAGGGTGGCCGGTGCGCCGCACATCGCGCAGTTGCCGTGCTGTTTCAGGTATTCGGCACGGGCTGCGCGCCAGTCACGGTTATAGCCGCGCCGGGCAGCACTCGGGCGCGTGGCGTCGTGGCGTTTGTTCCGGGCACGGGTGCGCTTGATCTGACAGGCGCAGCGTTGACCGTGTGGCACGATCTGGCCGCAATGGCAGAGATGCGGGGGCTTGCTCATGCCAGCATCCCCTCGCGCATGTTGGCCAGATCATGCAGGGCGCGCAGCCCGGCCCGGTCGAAGTCAGGATCAAGTCCAAGGGCGGCATTCTCGCGGCGCTGATCATCATCGGGGCCGGTGGTTTCGTCGTCATCGCCACCGCCATGAATGGCTTTCAGCTTGGCGATATGCGCGTTGAACGCGTCGGTGATCTCTTGCGGCGTGGCGTTCCATGCCGTTTCAGGTGGCCAGCCCAGCCATCCGGTTGCGAAGCCGTAAAGCTCTTGGAACAGATCGGCCCATGGTGTCGCCTTGGCCGTGGTGGGCTGCGCCTCGGTGGTGTCCGGGGTGCTCGGAAAGAACCCGGCCACCAATTCGATGCACGGCCCCTGCGCGGCGCGCTTGAAGCTCTTGAGGGGGTGCTTGGCGGCATGGGCAAAGATCGGCTCTGCAGCCTCTTTGCCAGCGCCTGCGATGATCACATGCCAGATCGTCAGGGTGTCGAATTCTTCGATCTTGCGCAGCAGCGTGGGAAATCCCCCATGCAGCCGCTCAAGGTGGATTGCAGCCCGCAATGACGGGCGCAGGACTACGGCGGTTGTGCCGTAGTCCAGTGCGATTGCGTCAGATGCGAGCTGCGTTTTCATGGTCATATCACACGGCCATCCGCAATTTGCGGAAGGCGTCAGGGCGCACCACACCTGCACCGACACGGCGGCGCGCGTGGTAGCGCATGAGGCCATCGGCACGCTGCGTGTAGGGGTCTGCCAGCACGGCCAGCGACAGCCTGTCAAAGACGCGATAGCCGCGCTTGAAATCACCAAAGATGATCGGCTCGGACCCTGCCGCAATGTCTGCCATATCGACGGCCTCGACCACGGGACGGCCAAGGATCGTTTCCGGCTGACCTGCCTGATAGGACGGCTGCCAGATGTAATTGCCGTGGCCGTCTTTCAGGGTGCGCAGGGCGGCAAGCGTGGTGCCGTTCATCACCCATGTGCCGGCGTTGCGATAGGTGGCCGGCAGGGCGTACATGAGCGCGATCAGCTCGTCGGGATTTATCCCGATGCCGGGTGCAGCGACGATCGCGCCAATATTGGCATCGGCCATGAACCCGGCAGGCTCAAGGGCCGTGTTGCCGCTTACGAATGACAGGCTTTCTTTCTGGCCGAAGTCCTCGGCAAGCGCCAGATTGACTTCGCTCAGCACATTGGCGCTATCCTCGGCCAGTTGCAGCGACATATCGACGTAGGTTGCAAGCTCTCGGATCGAGATGCTCGACTGGTCGAATGTCGGGTTGCTGCCGGTGCGCGTCGTGGTTTCGCCTACCCATGCGGCATTGGTGATCCCGGTTCGCTTGGGCAGGATCACTTCGCCCATGCCGGTGCTGCGCACATCGGCAATCGCACGAATGGGGCTGTATTCCACCAGATTGCGCAGGAACTCGGCGCTCACATCCTCGGGGGCGAGAACGTGGTTCGCCGTGTCGCTGGCCTTGGTCAGCGATTTCTTTTCGCCGCTCGACAGGTAGTCGGTGAACGCCTTGGTGTCGGCCTTGAATGCCGGGCTATCGGTGCCGGTGATCTGGGGGCGGTTGCCTTTGGCTTCCAGCCGGTCCAGCCGGGTCTTGATCTCGTTGAATGCCTTGGTGTCGGCCTGCGGCACCTGCGGCGTGTCATTGGCCGGGATGATCGCGGCCTTGTCGTCGATTTCTTCATTTTCCACGGTGGTCGTCTCCTTGAGAACGTTGGGGGTCAGGGATGCATCCGATTTGAGGGACGTGATCTGCGCGCCGGGATGCATGGGAATGGCGACAACAGAAATTTCGTGCAGCTCAGCGGCGGTGATGGTGCGGCCCTTGGCGTTGCGCTGCGCTTTCTTGGTGACAAAGCCGATGGACAGGCCGGAAACGGCCTTGGTGCGGATCATGGCGCGCACCTCGCGCGCCCGTTCCACATCCTCGACCAGCAAGCGGCCCTTGACGGTCAGGCCCTCGGGCGTCTCTGCGATCTCATCCCAGACGCCGATCACCTGCCCTTGGTCATGGGCAAAGAGCATCGGCAGGGTACTGGGCGCGGTGAGTGCGCCCTTTTCGATCACGTCGCCCACCCGGTCGGGTGTGCCATAGGGCCATGCAAGGCCGGTAATTTCGCCTGCGTCGGTGACGGCCAGTGCCGCCTTGAACTCGATACGATCGGTCATTCGGCGGCTTCCTCGGCAGGTGTTTCGGTTTCTTCGGGAACGGCACCGCCCCAACGCGCGTCGAGAATGTCGAGTGCGAGCGGATAGAGATTGTCGATCGGCTGATTCCGGGCGTAGGTATCGACAAGCTGGGCGGCCCTCTCCGGGGCGGTGCCGCCGCCGATCAGGCCAAGCCGGATAATCTCGATCAGATCGGCAAGCCGGAACTGCATGTTGACCGCGCGCAGATAGAGCGCGCCGATCCCGAGATCGGCCAGCCGCTCAAGCTCTGCGATCATGGTGTCGGTGAGTGCGAATTCCTGATCGCCATCACCGAAAAAGGCGGTATGGGTCAGCGTCATGCGGCTGCGTCCTTACTGGTGGTGGTGAATGGGTTTTGCAGCTCGTCGCCGCCCTTGATCCGGGGCAGGTTCAAGCCGCTGCGTACCTCGTTTCCGGTCATTGCGCCCATCGCGCGATACTGCCCGTATGCGGTGGCACGGGCTGCGGCGTCGGTGGTCAGCAGATCGTCGGTGACGGCCTCAAAGTAGGTGTCGCGGCGTTCCTCGGGGGTCAGCAGGCACCGCGCATAGGCCCATGCCCAATCGGTCAGCCACGGCTTGAGCGTGACTTGCAGGAACTGCATGAACATCTGTTCCGTGTTCGACCACGTGCCGCGGCTCAGCTCGAAAAACATGTTGGGCGGCACCCGGAACACGCGCGCGATCTCGCGGATTTGCTCAAGGCGGTTCTCGGCGAACTGCGCATCGGCCAGCGTGGTGGACAGCGGCAGGTAATCCACTTCCTCGTCAAGAACGGCGGTGCCGCCTGCGCTCTTGCCGGAATGCGTGTTGAACCAAGACGCGGCCAGCTTCTTCTTGGCCTCGACGTCTAGGATCTTCTTTGCCTTGATGACGCCAGAGGGGCGGCCACCATTGGCGAACAGCCCACCGATATGGGTCTCGAAACTCAGTGCCAGGGCGATTGCTTCGCGGCCAAGCGTGATCGGGGATATGCCGCCGATGGCCTCGACGCGCAGCACGTCGCGATAGGACAGCCGCACGGTGCCTGCGTCGGTGCTGACGCGAAAGAATGGCTCACCGTCCGGTTCAAGGTCGCGCTGCACCCTGCCCGGCTCAAGCCGGTGCAGCTCATAGGGCGTGCCATCGGTCAGGCGGATCACCTGCGCATGGCCAGCCCCGTGCAAGAGTGCATCAAGGGTCAGATCGCGGCGCAGCTCTGCGGCGCTGGTCCATTCGTTCGCCTCGTCATGCACGAGGCGATAGGCGGGGTGGTCGGTCAGGGCGATCTTGCTGGCGCGGTCATAGACCTTGACCGGGATCGCGCCGATGGTCTCAGAGATAAGGCCCGTGGCGCAGGCCACGGCAGGGACGCGCATGGCGTTGCCGGGACCGATTGATACACCGGACGCCGTTGGCAGCGCGCCGAACAGGGTCAGAACGTCTGCGTCGGTGAGGTTTAGTGCCTTTTCCTCTACCTTGAAGCCAAGCGCGTTTTTGAGTCTCTGAAAGGCCATTTCGATCCGCTGCAAATTGTGGGTGTGGCAAAAATACTACACTTCCATTCGCTACGAAAGTGAAATCGCACTCCGACCGGAACGGCCTTGCGGTGAGTAAGTCACGGTCTGCAACGTTTTCTGCAAGACGCACGCAAAGTTTGAAAATTAAGAACTGTCCGGCTAGTGTGGTGTTAGCAAATAACCCACTTTGGAACACCAATGAGTAAAATCGGTCTCTACGTTTATCAACTTTGTCTTCACGATGCACAAAATTATCAGGCAGTTCCTTTCGCCACCGAAGGTCCAGGGTCGGAACTTTATGAGTTTTTGCTGGTGTTTGTGCGTGGTAAACGCACAACCCGGCAAAACAACAACATAGAGCGTAGTTGGCGATTAGTTCCAAAAGACGACGAGGGTCGAAGCCGTCACGGAATTGTACACTACGGGACCTTCGGGTATACCTCCGCAATTATCAACCCAGAAGATAACCAAGTTCTATACAATCGAGGTTCGGACGATGTCGAGGAAATCCCACTCTATTATAAGTTTTGGGTTCCACAAAACGGAAACTTCGGATTTGCTACGCTCCAATCTTTTAGAGATCGTTCGTGTGTCACCCAAGTTCTTGGGGAGTTAACTTACGAGTTCAACCAAAGATATGAACACGTTAAACTTACAACACGTAAAGTCATGCCTGCGGATGATGCAGAATACCGCAACGCTCCGGTTAAGAAGTTAATATTGTCTAAAAAAAGTGTGCCAAAGGAACGCTCCGAACTTCTACGTAATCTTCCTCCAGAAGAACTAAACGTGGAGCTCTCATTCTCTGTTCGAAGAAGTAGACGTTTCGGAGTGTTCTCAGACGTCGCTCCGCATATAAGAGGAGCACGAGGCGGCGCTGCTTTTGTTTTCGATGGAATTGAGTTTGATGAAGCCAGTGCATTGGTAGCAATTGGAGGGACATATAGAAAAGTTGGAATAATTGGTCCATCCAACAACGCAGGTGTTATCGATATCACCGATGAGGTAGATTTGGGTGCAGATCAGCACCCAATATTTGAGTCGATTTCAGAAGTTACTACACGTATAATTGGAGATTTCCGAGAGCAATACGGAATGAACTGATGAAAGTAAGCGTTACTTCAATTGTGAAAGCGCATCTTGCAACTCTCCGAAATCTCGGAGAGGAAACGATTAGCGTTGTTGATATTCTAATATTCTATGCATCACCAGCAATTGCAGGCGTCATTAGTTGGTATGGCGGCATTACATTATCTTCCGAGGTCTATTCGGCGTCCATTTCAATATTTGCAATATTTTCGGCTTTGCTTTTCAGCGTTCAAGTTGCAATGTATGGGGTTTTTCGATCTGATCGAAAGTTGACTGGCGATGACATATTAGATCGAGACGAACTAAAAACCGCAGAGGACACTCGCCAACTCTTGCGAGAAATAAATGCGAATGTATCCTACCTTATCCTTGTTTCATGTATCGCAGTCACGATATTACTTATTTTCTTCGCCGCGCCGATACCCGAAACAATAGAAGCTTCAATTCTGATAGCTCTATATCTACACTTTCTTTTGACAGTTGCAATGGTTTTAAAACGCGCCCATGAAGTATTCGACTCGGAGTATGCTAAGCCGATAAAGTTTGATAGAAAAAAATGAAATACGATGTTTATTTGCACCTTGGCTCATTGTCTGAATTAACTTTGAGAAAGTTTTCCAGTCTATCGGCGGCACTTAGACCGTCTAATATTAAAAGCTATATGCCGGCAACCGACCTATCGCGTCGATCTTGGTCTTGAGCGTCACGTCGCCATAGTTGTCAGCCGCCGTTTTCCCTGAATGCCCCTGAATGGCATCGACAACGCGATCAGAGATACCGTGTTCGCGGCACTGCGTTTTCAGCCGGTGCCGCCACGCATGGTTAGGCTGCAACCCCTCAGGCGTCAGCTTACTCACGCGCAGCCACTCTGACAGCTTGTTGGATGCGATAATCACTGCGCGATTGACCTTCTCGCGTTCGGTCGAGTTGTGGAAAAGCGGGCCGGGCGGTGCGCTCTTTACGAACTCCGCGAACCCCTCGTCGATGATCTGCGGATGCAGCGGTACGTCACGATATCCACCCGCCTTGACCGTCCCTGCGTCTGGCGTGATCCGCGCCACCCACTGCCCGTCAACTTTCCGAATATCCTCATTCCGTAGCTGGGTGATCTCAGAAACGCGCGCGCCGGTGAATGCGCAGAGGATCGGCACCCACCGTTTCAGGTTCGCCGCTTTATCTGATTCTCGAATGTTCCCGAATTCATCTACCTTGGGCTGATAGGATCGTGAAGCTTTCAGTACCTGCACCGCCTCTGCATCGGTATAGCCGCGCTCACGCCCATAGACCTTTTTCGGCTTTCGCTGTCTCACCGTAAGCGCGATCTGGGGCCCACCTTCTTCTGACTTATGATTTCTGGGAATCCGTCCCTGTCTTGGAATAGGGAAGGAGTTTCTCCGTGGAG
>NZ_JBAPKY010000069.1:0-15303 GCF_037083785.1 Roseovarius sp. D22-M7 | reverse complement strand
CGACCTCGAAAATCGCGAAGCAAAACCCGCTTCAGCGCAACGCCGCCACCCAGAGCCACTATCGCGGAGCGATTTAGTGCCAGCGCAGGAAGCGCCACTTGCAAACTCAGCGATATGACGCGATTAGCCAAGACTTCATGCCGCAACGTCGCGCGCAGGAGCTGGCGTTCGCCTTAGGCGCATCATCCAAGTTCAGCCGACCGGTAACAGGATTGCCCGAATGGTTGTTACATGCACTCGAGTACCGAGGTTGCCGTGGTCCAAGCGGCGCGATCTCTTGACCGTGGACGCCGGAGTGTCAGCAAGAAGGAGGACCACCAGCATGGACAAATTTTTCGACAAGATCCGGAAAGGGTGAGCCAGTGGCGTGCACCGCGCCTGAGCGCACAATTTTATTCCGGTGACCGATCTGCGGGTCGACCCGTCGGTTCAATTCAGGGCGCGCCGGTCAAAGCTTGCTGAGCTCGACCAGAGCAGTATGCGCACTGCACCCCTGGCCGAGCCGGGAGGTCCCCAGATCGAGGGTCAATACGTTCGGGTTGCCATTCGGATCCGGGACATCCGTCGATCCGGCGAACCATGCGCCGGTCGGCAACGCGACGACCCCGGGCGCTATGGCCTCGGAAATCTTCGAGCGCGCGTGACATGCACCGCGATCATTATGCACATTCACCAGATCGCCGTCCGAGATACCGCGCGGCTCTGCATCGGCGGGGTTGATGACGACGGTTTCGGGACGCGCGCCAGGCACATCGGCGAGGGCCGATTCAAGCTGGCTGTGAAGCTTGTCACCGGGTTGCGGCGATACCATGTGCAAGGGCGCCCTGGCCGTCGCGGTGCCGAGCCATTCGCGCGGCGGCAGCCAGACCGGATGACCCGGGCAATCCTCGTAGTCGAACCCGTCGACGGTTGCCGAAAAGATCTCGATCCTGCCGGAGGGCGTGTCGAGCGCATGACCGTGCGGATCATCGCGAAACCGGCTCAGGAAAGAGGGCGCGGGCGTCTCGGTCTTGATCGGCAGCCTGACCCAGTTTCGTTCGCGCAACGTGTCGAAATCGGGTACCTCGATGCCGGACCGCGCGGCCGTGTCGGCATAAGAGGCATAAAGGTGTCTCAGCCACGCCTCGACATCGCGTCCCTCGGTGAACGCCTGTCCGGCGCCCATACGCCGCGCAAGTCCCGAGAAGATCTCGTAATCATCGCGGGCCTCACCGACCGGGGGAATGATCCGCGGCATGTGAAACAGGAAATCGTCCATGTTGGTGCGTCCGACATCCTCGCGCTCGTAAGAGGTCGTGGCCGGGAAAACGATATCGGCGCGCTTGGCAGTCGAGGTCCACCACGGTTCGTTCACGATGATGGTTTCCGGTGTTTTCCACGCCTCGTGAAGCCGGTTGAGATCCTGATGATGATGGAAGGGATTGCCGCCCGCCCAGTAGACCAGACGAATGTCGGGATAAGGGCTGCGTTGACCGTTGAAGTCGAAATCGGCACCGGGATTGAGCAGCATGTCCGCGATGCGCGCCACCGGGATGACCTTGTCGACCGGGTTCCGGCCCTGATCGAGGGTCATGCCCTCCAGCCGCTTCATCGACTTGCCGATGCCGCCAATGGCCCCGTAACCGTAGCCAACGCCGCCACCGGGCAACCCGATCTGGCCCAGCATCGCGGCTAGCACGGACGACATCCAGTAGGGCTGTTCACCATGCTCAGCCCGCTGAAGCGACCAAGCCACAGTGATCAGTGTTCTGGTCTCAACCATGCGCCGCGCGAGAGCGCGGATATCATCCGGCGCGACACCGCACAGCGGCGCGGCCCATTCGGGGGTCTTGGGCGTGCCATCGGTCTCGCCCATCAGGTAAGGCCGGAATCGGTCAAACCCGACGGTGTATCGCTCGAGGAACGCCTTGTCGGTCAGCGCCTCGTCCTCGATCACATGGGCGAGCGCCAGCATCAGTGCGGTATCGGATGCCGGGCGCACGGGCATCCATTCGCATCCCTGCGGGGCGTCCGTGCGTTGTGGCCCGATATTGATGCAGCGAATTTGCCTTTCTTGAAACCGTCTGAACCACGTCGCCGTTTCATGTTCTGTAACCCCGCCCATGCTGACCTGCGAATTCTTGGGATTCACGCCGCCGAACATGACGAGAGTCTCGGTATGCGCGGCGATAGTTTCCCAACTGTCTTGCGAGGAGTAGGTGTATTTCAGGAACGGCAGGCCGAAAACATGCGGCATGATCGCTTGGGCGCAGCCGGTCGAATAGCTGCCGAACGCCCCCACGTAGCCGCCGACGGTATTCAGAAAACGGTGCAACTGGCCGGGTGCGTGATGAAACCGTCCAGCCGAGGCCCAGCCGTAGGAGCCGCCGAAGATGGCCTCGTTGCCGTGGGCCTTGCGCACGCGATCGATCTCGGAGGCGGCGAGATCAAGCGCCTCGTCCCATGGCACCTCGACATGCGCATCGTCGCCACGCGCCAACCTGTCGCGCGTCGCCAGCCAGCCCTTTCGGATCGCCGGGCGCGCAACACGGCTGTGGTGGTGAACCGCCTGCGGAATGATGTCCGGAATTCGGTTCGGCTCCGGATCATGCTGAAATGGGGACGTGCCGATGATGAGGTCGCCACGGGCATGCACTACGAACGCGCCCCAATGGCTGGTTGTGACCTTTGTGCGAAGGGGCGGCAATTCATCACTCATGGATCTTGCTCCGATAGGGTAATTCTTCCTTCAAGCCTCAGATTCCAAAATCAAGGCCCATGCCGAATGCTGTGGCAAACGGTCTTGGACCAAATCTGCCTGATCGGCCGAGTTCACCACAAGGTCGCAACTGCGACATGGATCGCCCGGACGTCATGTCCGGACGATCCATCTGACAGCTACTCAGGGTGTCCAAGACGGCACTTTCAGGACATGAATCAGACCTTTCCGGTCAACCGCATGAATTCATGCAGCAACGCGCCGACGCGGCCCGAGTAATCGGGATCTTCCTGAGAGTACTCGTCAACGACCTCCATCGACTTCTGGCGAAGTTGCGCCATTACGTCATCACCCACGGTCGAGGTGTTCTTTCCCATATCGCCGGTAAACTCGTCCATTCGCAGGAAATCACGATAGCGGAAATGCGCACTTGCTTTTGCGCTCATAGCTCGGACCGCGTTGTGTATGACACGTTTGTGGGCATCGCCCAGCTTGTTCCATTGATCCATCGCAACGATGAATTCACCGTTGGAATGGCTCAGGAAATCTGGCGTTACGATGTATTCGGTCACCTCCTGAAGGTTCATGCCCCACCCTGTCGAGACACACCCCCAATGCGCGCCATCGACAACGCCGGTCTGCAGGCCCTGGTAGAGTTCTTCGCCCGGAATGAAGACCGGCGTCGCGCCCATCTTCTCGAAAACCCGTCCGGGCGTGCCGGTTGAACGGATCTTGAAGCCGTTGAAATCTTCGGCGGTTTCTATCGGCTTCTTTGAGAAGACCGCAAGGCCCGCGAAAGAAATGGGACCCGCCTGATAGATTCCGTACTGGGCATATGCTTCCCGGATGATATCCAGCGCGCCCATCTCGTAGAAGAAGAACTGCATCTCCTCGTGGCTATCCCAAGTGGCGAGATTTCCGTTCAGATGTCCGGCGACGGGAATGCGTCCGATCCAGTAGCCCGGAAAGATGAACGATGCATCCAGGAGGCCACGCCGTAGCGCCCCCAGTATCTCATTGGTAGGGGCTACCGTATTGGCTTGCAGTGTCTCGACCTGGATTTCGCCATCCGTCCCTTCGGTAATCCAGCGGCCAAATTCCTGATAGATCGTGTCGAAATACTCGACACCAGGTGTCCAGTGACTCTGGATCCGCCAAGTGATCTGTTGCTGCGCAAGCACGGCAGGTGCCGCCAGCGCGCCACCCCCGAGTCCCAACGCGCCAGTCTTGATGACCTGTCGTCTGTTGATGTTGCTCTTTTTCATGATGTCCTCCTCGTTGGATTTGTTGTGGTCAGGTTTCGAAACGCTCACCCGGATCAGTTCATGTGGGCGGTGACGCTGATCAGGATGGATGGAAAGGCGAGCAGGATGGCACCGCTAAGGATCATGATGGCGAGAAACGGGGTGACCGCCCTGTAAATGGTTCCTATCGGCGTCGTTCTGCTCAGGCTCTTGAGATAAAAGAGATTATATCCGAAGGGTGGCGTGATATACCCGATGCAAAGATTCAGCTGGAAGATCACGCAGAACCAGATCGGGTCGAATCCCAGTTCAACGACGATCGGAAAGAAAATCGGCAACGTTAGCAGGATGATCCCGATGGGATCGAGAAACATCCCTAACAGCAACGCGATCAGTTGCATCAGGATGATTAGATGCCACGGTCCCAATTCCGATCCGCGCAGAAGTTCCATCATGAAGGACACACCGCCGCCGCTGGCGTAGACCGACACGAACGCGCCTGCGCCGAAGATGATCCACGCGATCATGCCTGTCACGGAGGCCGTATCGTAGCTTACGTCGCGAATGAAGCGCAACGACAGTTCACCTCGAATCCAGATTGAAATGACGACGGCCGCGACACCGACCGCTGCCGCCTCAGTAGGTGTGGCGATGCCCATGAAGATCGTCACCAAAACTGAAACGACGATCAGCAGTGGCAAGAATACCGATTTGAAGGCAAGCAGCTTGTCGCGCAGGGGAACCGAAAAATCAGCGGCCGGTGCAAGGCTCGGGCGATAATAGGTTCGCAAGACAATATAGACTATGAAGGCCGAGAGGATGAAAAGGCCCGCCACCATCCCTCCCATGAAGAGCTTGCCGACGGATTGGCCGGTCATCATGCCGATGATGATAAGCGTGATGGACGGCGGGATCAGGATCCCCAGAGTCCCCGAAGCACCGATCGTTCCCAGGACAAGCTTGTCGTCATAGCCGTGCTTTTTCATCGCGGGCATTCCAACAAGTCCGGTCGTGATGGTGGAGGCCGAGCAGTTCCCAGTCATCGCCGAAAGGACCGCGGCGAAGCCTGAGGTGCCGACCAGCAGGCCACCGTTCATGCGCCCCGACCACAGGTAGAACGCACCGTAAAGGTCAGTTGCGATACGCGAACGTCCCAATGCGACACCAATGAAAATGAAGAGCGGAATGGCGGATAGCAGAATGGACCACATATTTCCGAACGTGCTGGAGACGACCGAATAGAAACCGCTTGTTCCGCTCATGAAAAAGGAAAAAACGACGGCAATCGCTCCCATAGCATAAGACAGCGAAACCCCGAGCATGATCGACACGATCAGCGATCCGAACATGCCGATCGTCAAGAGTTCAGGTGTCATTGCCAAACTGCCTTGTCTGATTGATGGATGGGTTGATCAGCCCGGCGACGGAGCGAATGATCTCGGCCACGGCCTGCACCGATATGAGTCCGGCACCGATCACGAGACACAACTTGATCGGCCATATCGGGTGGCCGAGAGCGCTGTCATCCTTCTGATTCCAAAGCAGCGCATCCTGGAAAAAGGCCCAGCCCTCATACGTCAGCGCACTCCCCCAGATCAGCAGCATCAGGTAGTTCAGAAGATCGAGGGCAGCCCGCCGTCTGCCCCCTTTCGCAGGAAGAAATATGTCGATCCGAACATGTGATCCGCGCAAAAGGGCGAACGCGCCGATCAGTATAAAGTAACTGCCGAAAATGCGTTGCGTGTATCCATGCGCCCATATGGTCGGCGCGTTGAATACATACCGCGACACGACCTCCCACACCAGCACCGCCGCGCCCACCCATATGAGAAAGCTGACGATTTTTCCGATCCTGTCATTGACCTTGTCGATCCACAGAAGACCAGTCATGCATACCCCTCAAAAATTCATACGTTCCATTTGCTTTGGCGATGAATTTCGTAGTGCCATTATGATTTATGATAAAAAACAACTTGTCAATTACTATTTTTTTTTGCAAAATAGAGATCGAGCATCGAAATTTTAGGCGAAACTAGTAATGGGACGACGAAATAAGGCGAGAGGCGCGTGATGCAACATTCGAAAATTCGCCCCGGACGATACAATGTGAACACGCCTGGACGGATCCTCGATGCCGCCGAAGAATTGTTCGCGATGCGCAGTTACGAAACGGTGACGCTGCGCGAGATCGCCCGGGCGGCCGGGGTCAATGTCGGACAGATCATGTATCATTTCAGCACCAAGGATGAGCTGATCCGCGAGGTCGTCATCAGGCGTGCCGGCATACTCAACCAGGAACGGATTCAACTGCTGAATTCATACGAGGATCTTGTCGGCGAGAAGAACATGCAACTCGAACCGCTCGTGCGCGCGTTCATCACACCTTACTTCAAACGCCTCATGGGCAACGATCAGGCTTGGCGCAATTACGCGCAGTTCATCGGACGGAATGTTTGGGATGAAAAGGTGAGCCCGGCACTCGCCGAGGGCTTCAATCCGGCGGCGGAGCGATATCTGAAAGCGTTCCGTATCGCGTTGCCAAACGTCTCGGACGCAAATGCGGTGCGCGCGTTCCAGTTCATGCTGGCGGGCATCTACGGGTCGACCACCAATGATACGCGCACCCACAGCCTTTCGGGTGATGAAAGCCTCGCCCGTGACCTCGAGGGGTATCAAGCAGCCCTCATACCCTTTGTCGTCGGCGGCATCGAGCGCATGGCATTGGAACTCGCAGAGGCCGACGACACCGTGCCATCATCCTTAGAGTGAGGGAATACCGTTGGATTACAAGACGATCAAAGTAGAGCGCGACGGGAATGTCGGCATTCTCACGCTGAACCGCCCGGAACGCCTGAATGCGATAAACCAATCCATGCTGGACGAGATCCAGAGCGCTTGTGATGCATTCGAAAGCGAAGACGCCATTCGCTGTGTGGTGCTGACGGGTGAAGGCAAGGCCTTTTCATCCGGTTTCGACCTTCAGGACCAAGCGGCGAACACCCCACAGGGTCATTCGGAATGGCAACCCGTTCTGCGCCGGGACTTCGATGGTGTGATGCGCTTCTGGAATATGTCCAAACCCACTGTATCCGCGGTGCGCGGGCCCGCAATGGCGGGCGGTTGTGAAATGGCCATGGCATGCGACATCACGGTTGCTGGAGAGGGCGCAGTTTTCGGTGAACCCGAAGTGAAATTCGGGGCCGGTATCGTCGTCATGCTGCTTCCGTGGCTTGCAGGGCCCAAGAAGGCCAAGGAAATCGCCTTCCTGGGGATGGATACGCTAAGCGCGCAGGCGGCGTTGGATGCAGGCCTCGTGAATCGCGTTGTCTCAGACGACGATGTCTTTGATACCGCAATGTCCATCGCGCGGCACATTTCCGTCGTGGATCCGATGGTCATCCGGCGCACAAAGCAGCAGATCAATGAAACTATGGAGATGGCCGGCATGAGACGCGCACTGGAGCGCGCCCTTGAAATCGATCTCGAGCTTGAAGCCGAAGGTAGTTTCGACAAACGCGACTTTCTCGAACAGTTACGAGAGAACGGCGTGCGGGGCGCGCTCGCCTGGCGGGACGATCGGTTCGCGAAATGACTGCTCACAACGCCGACAGCATGGAGGACAATGTTGATTTCTGCACCGCTCTGATGTCGCAGGATGCGGGTGGAATATTCGACGATCACGGCTTCAATACGCTTCCGAGGGTCTGCGAATGGGCGGTTGCCGCATGTGCGTGCTTGCAGGAGGCCGGACTGGTTCGGGATGAACCCGTTCTCGTGCCAATCGTCGGATCCGCAGAAGACTTGGCGGGGATACTTGGGGTCATTTCGGCTGGCGGAGTGGCGGTTCCGATCCATGCACGCGCACATGACGAAACGCTTGAAAATATCCGTAGCCAGACAAATGCACGTTTTTCATTGCATTTTGATTCACCTCACTCTGACCGGGGCACGCCGAGGCTGGAGAAGCACGCGGATGGCGCACCAACGGCTCAATCGCTTTTGCGAGGTGCGGCGATGATCACGTTTACGTCCGGTTCTACAGGTACACCAAAAGGTGTGGTTCTCTCGCTCGACAGGATGACGGCCAAACTGTGCAGCTTGCAAAGCAAGCTTCGGATGCGAAGTGGCGCGGTGTCTGCCGTGCCCTTGCAGCTCATCTTCAGTTTCGGGCAATGGGCCACCTTTCTGACCCTTCTGCGCGGCGGCACCGTCGTGATGTCAAGCCGCTTTGATGCGGCAGCCATCTCGCGAATGCTGGTCGACGACAAACTCGACTATCTCGCTGCGGTCCCGACGATGTTGCGCATGCTTCTGGATCATCCCGGGGGCCCATCGTCTTTTACGATCTTGACTGGTGGCGAAGCCGTGAATGCGGCTTTGCGCAACAGGATATTCGACGCGTGGCCTGGAGCCGGCATCTACAGCATCTATGGGCTGACGGAATCGGGGACATGCGACCTTTTCCACTATGATGCGCCCGAGATCGACACCTCAGATACGCTCGGGCGGCCAGCCCCCGGTGTTGAAGTGGCCACTGATCCGGAAACCTCGGAGCTATTGTTGAAAACGCCGTTTGCAATGCTCGGATACCTGAATATGCCGGAAGAAACGAAACGGATCTTTAGCGGGAGATGGTTGCGAACCGGAGACATGGGACGTCTCCTGCCATCCGGCGATGTACATTACGCAGGACGATTGAAGGAAATCATTAATCGGGCCGGCAATAAGGTATCACCTCATGAAGTAGAAGCGCTTTTCGCCCAGCATCCGGCGATTCGTGAGGTGCTCGCAACAGGTGCGTATGATCCCCGTCTCGGCGAGGCGATTCACTTGCTCGTCGTTTCCCATCGAGATGAAGAGCCGGAGCCGAACGCCATTCTGGAATGGGCGAAAGGCAAGATCGATCGTTTCAAGCTGCCGGATCACATTCATTTTGGAGAGTCGCTGCCAGTTGGCCAAACCGGAAAAGCGGACCGCAAAAGCTTACGCGCCCGTTTGGAACAAGGGCTCCGGCCTTGACGCGTGGTACGCGAAATGTTGCGACTGCGCCGGATGGCCCCCGGCGTCTCGATTAAAGGCGCAATCTCGGCGTCCAGTTCGGAACTGATGGCGAACTTGGACGAGCAGTGCCTTGGTCTGGCGTTTCAGCATTGTGATACCATGGGTTTGGACACGGTTGCGCACTTTTATGCTGCCTGTAAACGCCAGAGCGCCATCCGGCTCCTGTTGTTCGACGCACTTGTCCCCGTAACTTGCATGACACAGACATCGTGTCCGGTTCGCCCTGAAACAGTAATCCGAACGGCTCCGAGACGAGCACGGGTTTACTGGCGGTTCACCATCCTCACCGATTACATGCGGGGCATTACCAAATTGTTTAAAGCTTTGCTCTCGGGTGTCAGCCCGAGCGCCAGAACATTGCCAAGAGCGTTGAGACAGACCCCCCGATGGGTGTAGACGACACCCTTCGGCTGACCCGTGGTGCCGGAGGTATAATTGAGCGTAATCGGCAGATGCTCGTCCGTGATCACGGCGGTGGGATCCAACGGCGGCACCGGACCGTGGCAGAAATTCAGCGCCAGGCTGTCCGACGGAGTGTCGCAAAGCAGGTGCACCGGCACTGGACAATCCGGAAGGTTGGGACAGCACGCGGGGTCCGCCAACATCAGTTTGGCGCCGGAATCCTCCAGAATATAGCGGATGTCATCCCGATCGAGGCGCGTGTTGATCGCGTTCAGAACCGCGCCAAGGGCCGGCACGGCGAAATGCGCCGCCAGCATTTCGGGCCGGTTGGTCAGCATGACCGATACGACATCGCCCTTGCCCACACCCTGTGCGCGCAGCCAGTCTGCCATGCGCGCGACGACATCCCCGAATTCGGCATAGGTCCAGACATCGTCACCCCACGCCACGCCGGGCGCCATGCACCTCAAGCGTTCAGGCCAGATGGTCCAGCGGTGTCAGCGGCCTTGTGTTGGCGGCACGCGGGGCCAGATGCGGATCGGTGAACATTGCGCCTCCTCCAGTAGTCGCGGCTCAGGCAGTGCCGGACTGCCATGTCCAGAACGCGCGACCCTCGTCCGCAAGGTGGCGGTTGAGCACCATTTGATGCACCTCGTCGGCCCCATCGACCAGACGGGCCTGACGGGCATAGCGGTAGATCCATTCCAGAACGGTATCCTTGGAGTACCCGCGCGCGCCATTGATCTGGATCGCCACATCGGCGGCCTGGTGCAGCAGGTTCGCAACATGGATCTTGGCCATCGAGACCTCTTTTCTGGCAAAACTGCCCTGATCCAGGGCCCAGGCGGCCTTCATCACCAGAAGCCGCCCGATCTCGATCCCCATGGCGAGGTCACCCATCTTGATCTGGATGCTTTCACGATCCGCAAGCCGGATGCCGAAGCCATGGCGGTTCTCGGCATAGTCCCTTGCGATCTCCGTGCAGCGTTTGGCCAGACCCAGCCAGCGCATGCAATGCGTCAGCCGCGCCGGTCCCAGGCGCATCTGGGTGACCTTCAACCCCATGCCTTCGCCAAGGATGACGCGGTCGGCGGGCAGTTCCAGCCCCTCGTAGATCAGTTCGCAATGGCCGCCATGTTCCTCGGGGCCCATGATCGGGATGCGCCGGTCGATATGCCAGCCGGGCTCGTTCTTGTGATGCAGGAACGCGGTCAGACCGCGGCGGGGATCGTCGGATGTGCGCGCCATGACGACGAAGTGATCGGCATCGGCCGCGCCGGTGATATACCACTTGCGGCCGCGGATGACATAGCTGTCGCCGGTTTTCGTGGCGGTTGTCAGCATCATCCCGGGATCCGAGCCGCCCCCGGGATTGGGCTCGGTCATCGCGAAGGACGACCGCACATCGCCGCGCACGATGGGGTCCAGCCAGCGGCGTTTCTGATCTTGCGTGCCGGCCTTTTCAAGCAGCATCATGTTGCCATCGTCGGGGGCGGCGGCATTGAAGACCACAGGGCCGAAGATCGAGCGGTTCATTTCCTCGTAGCAGACCGCCATGCCCATCTTGCCCAGATCCTGCCCGCCGGTCTCCTGTTTCAATTGCAGACACCAGAGCCCCTCTTCCCGCGCCTTCCGGCGCAATGGCCCCAACCGGTCATGCGCGATGTTTTCATGTGCGTCCCATGCCGTGCGGTCAGCCTCGAGCGGCAGGATCTCCTCCTCGACAAAGCGCGCAATCCGGGCGCGGTACGACTCGATCCGGGGGGACAGGGTAAAATCCACGCGATACTCCTTCAAAGCGATGAAACAAGATGACCGCCATCGGCGACGATTTCCGTGCCGGTCATGAATCCGCCCAGATCGGACACCATCAGCAGCAGGGGTCCATCCAGATCCGATGGCTGGCCGAGACGACGCTGGGGCACACGGCGGATCAGTGCCTTGCCGGCGTCCGACGCAAAGAAATCGCGGTTCAGCTCGGTTTCGATATAGCCCGGGCACAGGGCGTTCACGCGGATGCCATACCGCGCCCATTCCAGCGCCAGCGACCGCGAAAGCTGCACAAGCCCGGCCTTGGATGCCGCATAGGCCGCGACATGCCCCGCGACCCGCAGGCCAAGGATCGAGCCGACATTGACGATCACGCCACCCGCACCGCGCGCGACCATGGCAGCGCCCGCTGCACGCGCGACATGAAACGCGCCCTTGAGATTGGTGTCGATGATGCGATCGACATCTTCAGGCCGATGATCAAGGGCCGAGGCAGAGGCGGTGGTGCCCGCGTTGTTGACGACGATGTCGAATGCCTGCCCCGACAGCGCCGCGGTGACGGAGGCCGGATCGGCAACGTCCATTTCTACGGGGTCCGCCCGACCGCCGCCCGCGCGGATATCGTCACAAAGCGCGGTGATCCTGTCGACCCGGCGTGCGGCCGCCACAACCTGCACATCCTGACTGGCCAGGAGGCGCGCAAAATGCGCCCCGAGGCCGGAGGACGCCCCCGTGACAAGGGCGCGTTTGCCGCTCAATCCCGGCCAGACGATCGGATGCGCGTCATCAGTCACCATGGTCGCCAAAGGCCTCCCCTGCCTTGCGGACCTGCCACGACATGTTTTCGAGCAAGTGTTCGATTTCTACGCTAGAGAGGGGTTTCCCCGCGCGCAAGCCCCGGCCCGGTGACGGGTTGGCGTTCGGTTCGCCTGTCTGGCCGAACGCGCCGCGACAGCTGTGACCGGCTCCGGATCCTGAAGGCTGCACCTGTCACGCGGGATCTGCCATTGCCGCGGAAACGCGGGACGAAACGCGCGTCATCACGGTGCTGTCGGCGCCGGCCGGGCCTCGGACGCGTGAGACTGTGTCCCCGCCCGGTCGCGCCCTCCAGCGCATTACCGTCGGCGTCGAAACGGGTGCCGAAGCTGGGTCACGCGACCTTGACGACCATCTTGCCGAAATTCCGGCCCGCCAGAAGATCGTTGAACGCCGCGGGCGCGGCTTCGAGCCCCTCGACGACGTGTTCCTTGTACTGCACGCGACCTTCGGCAATCCACCCGGTCATGTCCGCGCGGAATTCCTCGTAAACGCTCTGCGGAAAGCTGTCGAATATGATGAATCCCTCGACCTTCACCTTCATCCGAAGGATCGTGCCCATGATGGCGGGGCCGTGATCGGGTCCCTCGGGCAGCCCTGCGAGGTTGTACCACGACACCACCCCGCAGACAGGCATGCGTGAAAACGGGTTCAACAACGGCAGCACGGCATAAAGAACCTTGCCGCCCACATTCTCGAAATAGACATCGATCCCGTCCGGGCAGGCCGCGGCCAGTCGGGCCGCGAAATCCTCGGCCCGATGGTCGATGCACGCATCAAAACCGAGCGTCCCGGTGACATGGGCGCATTTTTCGGCCCCGCCCGCGACCCCGACGACCCGGCACCCCTTGAGACGCGCGATCTGCCCCACCGTGGCGCCGACCGGCCCGGAGGCGGCCGCGACCACCACCGTCTCGCCCGGTTTCGGCCTGCCGATCTTCAACAGCCCGGCATAGGCCGTATAGCCGGGCATGCCCAGAATACCGAGCGCCCAGGACGGGTTTTCAGGCGCCGTGCCGAGGGGCATCACGCCGGTGCCGTCGGACACCGCATAATCCTGCCAGCCGCTTGCGGCCAGCACATGATCGCCCGGCGCGAACCCGTCGAGGTTGGACTCCACGACCTCGGCGACGACCTGTCCCGTCATGACCTCGCCGATGGCGACGGGTGTCGCGTAGGACTTCGCGTCGTTCATCCTGCCCCGCATGTAGGGATCCAGCGAAAGATACTCGGTGCGCAGCAGCATCTGCGCGTCGCCGGGTCGCGGCACCCCCGTTTCCTCGAGGCGCAGCGTGTTCTCGTCGGGGGGTCCGTTCGGCCGCTCGGCAAGGACAAAGCGGCGGTTGACTTCGGGTCTCTGCGACATCCTGTGGCTTTCCGTTCTCGAAATCTTGTCGGCGGTGCGACCCGCTGCAAAGCGCAGAAGGGCCCCAAGGTTATCGCGGTTGCAGGTCCGTCGGTGAAGCGTGATTTGACCGTCAATGTCAACAAGATCGCGTCGACGTGCAACCGTGGATGTTTTGAGGGTCGTTCTGTGCATGGCCGCCGCCCGAACGGTCTTCAGCATCATCGAGTTCGGAGGCGCGTCCCGCGTTGGGTGAAACGGTCGCGAAATTCCGCTGCCGCAGCATGGCTGGCGCCAAAGGCGCTACGTCCGGACGCAAAGGGTCTGGGACCAGTCGGCTGCGCCTGCAGCATTTCAGGCTGGCACCATTGACCGCGGAGGGCTCTTTGCGTCGGTCTCTGAGGCGGCGACCAGATCGGGCGTGTGCAAGGACATCTGCGTGAGGTGGATGGACTGTGTTCCGGCACATTTTGGTCGGCTGGGGCGATGAGACCGTGTTCCCAAGCCGCGTGATTATCCCGGAAAGTCCAGACCCGCAGGATCCGATTTGAGGCCTTCGCCGCTTTGATGGATGACCATGCGGTCGGCCGGGACGGGCCTGATCAGGGCGAAGGCCTCATCCGGCGTGCCGGTCAGCCATGTCCCGTAGTCATTCGGATCCAAGATCATCGGCATCCGGTCAGGATGCGTTTCCCTTGGTCAGCTCATTCGGCGTGGTCGTGATCATGGATGACGTGATCATCTCGCGGTCCTCCTCCCCGCCATACTTGCCTTTGAAACCGCGCCAGATGCCGGCCAGAGCGAACGGAGGGCGCAAACCATCACCTTTTACACCGAACCAGACATAGGTCGTCGGATTGCGGCCCTTGGGCTCACAGAAGCTGGTCGCGGGGATGAGGCAGCGGCGATCCTCGAAGCTCTTCATCCAGAAGCGCGAGTGTTGCAGCTTGTCATCTCGCGCATTGTTGACGGCCTTGGGCTGGATCGGCTTGCCTGTTTTCTTCGAGACCTGCGGTAGCAAGAAACCCCAATGCGCGTTCTGCAACCAGCGTGTGCCGTCGGCATCCATGCCGACGATGGGAGACATGCCCTTGGGAAAGATCGCTGGCAAAGGCTCTGCGTTCCCGAGCCTGTCATGCGCGGCCCCCACAGCGAATAACCGGCGCATCTCGGTCGCAGACATGGTGTTTGAATAAAGATTGCACATGGGAAAGAGGATAGACCGTTGATCGGCGCAAAGCATCTTTTTTACACCGCCGATTGCGCGCAACGGCAGCGGCGTGCCAGACCAACCTGGGCCGACACTCACTCCGTTTTGCCGACAACCAGATCGAGAAGTGAGAAGTTGGATACACGGAACCTCATCGAGCAGCTCTCTCGCTGCCCGAAAAAATACCCGCTTTTCAGGGGGGACTCGCAAAACGTTGAGGTGGCGTTGAGGTAAAACGCGCATGCTCTTACACAAGTGAAACACTCGGGTTTTAAGTATCTGATTTATTGTGACAAAATGGTTGCGGGAGTTGGATTTGAACCAACGACCTTCAGGTTATGAGCCTATAAAGGCGTATTCACGAAAACATAACGAAATCAGCCTCTTATGCGACAAGCATTTGATTTCACAAATTATCCAACCGCCCATTCGGCAGCATTCGCGCGCATTGGCCAGCAAAACCAACGCGAAACGCGCACTCGCGGGTTGATGTGGCGTTGATGTGGCCAACCCACAGGTGCCGCGTGATCATAATCTCAAAAGGTCTAGCCAGGTCGTCCACAGGCACACCGTTGCTGAAGCGGCCGCTCAGGCACGGCGCAGCGAGAGACCGGTGTCAGCCCGGAGCGGACGTGGTTTCACCGACCGCCGCGCTTGCAGCGTTTGGAACGGACGGCGGATTCGCGACTTTCTCTGCAGGTGCGAAGAGCTCGTGTGTGTGGGGGGGGGGAAAGCGGCCATTCACGGCAAGCATGGT